>JALUDK010000037.1 GCA_027044005.1 Acidilobaceae archaeon
TAGCCGTGGTTACCCGCCCTATCATAATTGAAAATGTCGCCACTGTTAAACTTAAAAGCCGGGGCATACTATACTATATATTGTGGTGGTGCCGCCTGCCAGCGTTGTCCTCCCTCAGCCGAGTCCGGGTCTCGAAGCTTATGGACCCTAGGCCCCTCAGCGTGCCCCCAACAAGCTCGGCGGCTACCGTTAGGAAGATCATGAGGGAGACCGGTGCCAGGGTTATACTAGTCGCCCACGAGGCTAGGCTACTAGGCTGGGTCCCCAGGAGGCTCGCCCTCCTGGTTACCACTAGGAAGACTACCGCCACCGCTAAGGACATCATGGAGGAGCCCCCGGTAGTTCTATCTCCCCGCGAGACCGTGGCCTCTGCCCTGGAGTCGATGCTCAGGGTCGATGAGTGGTATGCCCCCGTCGTTGATAGGGGCGCTCTTGCAGGCCTACTGGGCCTGGAGCACGTTATAGCGGAGCACCTACGCCTAAACCCCGGCCACCTGGCTGGGATAAGGGTTGACGAGGTTATGAGTAGGGACCCGTTAACTGTGGGGCCCGACGACTTCATAGCCAGTATATGGAGGATAATGGTTGAGAGGAAGTACGCCGGCCTGCCGGTGGTCGATGAGAAGGGTAGGCTTGTGGGGATCATAACCCAGTACGACCTGCTCAGGAAGGGCTATGCTAGGGTTGAGCTATCGAGCGAGGCTGGCCAGCACAGGGGGCCTAGGGTAAGGGAGGCCATGACTTACACCGTGCACTACCTATACCCGTGGAGTAGCCTGGAGGAGGCGGCTAGGCTGGTTGCCGAGAAGGGCTACGGGAGGATCCCGATTGTAGAGGACGAGTCCTCCCGCAGGCTCGTGGGGATCGTGGATAGGGAGGACATAGTTAGGGCCGTGATGGGGTGGTAGCTGTGGCCCGTAGGCCTCCTGTGAGGAGGGTTCAGAGTGCCCGGGTTAGGAGCCCGGGCCCCGTCTCTAGGGTTGTCCCAAGGTCTAGGCCGGAGGGTATTAGGTGGCTCCGTGCCGATGGGACGCCCAACTGGAGCCAGAGGATATATGAGAAGCCAGGTGAAGCTAGGCTCCTTGCCTCGAGGCCCCCGCGCTCGATCGTCTACAGCTCTACTATACTGGAGGCTGCTGAGGCTATAGCCGAGCACCGGGTAAGGGGCCTGGTCGTCGTTGACTCCAGGGAGTCCCTCAAGGGTATACTGTTGACGACTGACATGGTGAACTACCTGGGTGGGGGCGAGTATTATAACATCGTGATCGCCAGGCATAATAGGAATATATTCAAGGCGCTTAGGAACGAGCTCGTGCAGTCCATATACAACCCCTCGCCCGTCTACGTCTACACAGATCAGAGCCTAGAGGACGTGCTCCACACCATGATAGGGGAGGGGGTTGGCCTCATCCCCGTGGTCTATGACGACGGCTCCGTGTATGGGGTGCTCACCGAGCACGACCTTGTGAAGTACCTGGCCAGGAGGAGCGTGGGCAGGAAGGTGAGGGACTACATGACCACGCCGGTGGTGACGATAGACGCCGAGTCCACTATCAGGAGTGCCGCGAGGCAGATGGTTAA
>JALUDK010000038.1 GCA_027044005.1 Acidilobaceae archaeon
TGATATTCTCGATGACGTTCATACCCATGAAGAGCTCGCTGTGCTGGAAGGTCCTCGATATACCTAGCTTAACCCTCTCGTGCGGGGGGAGGCGTGTTATGTCCCTCCCCTTATAGTAGACCCGGCCATGCTTGGGCTTGTAGAAGCCGGATATCACGTTGAGGAGGCTCGTCTTCCCGGCCCCGTTGGGGCCTATTATGCCGAGTATCTCCCCCCTCCTCACGCTTATCGACACATCATCAACAGCCCTTATCCCGCCGAACTCCACGAGTATATGCTCGGTCCTGACCAGGGTCTCGGGCTTCGCAGGCCTCTTCTTATACAACTCACCCTTATCCCAGACACGGTCAACCTTCCAGGACTCGACGTCGAAGAGCTGGCGTGTTCCCCTCAAAAGACCACCAGTTAATAGGGATAACATGTTTTATTAGGGTAAAATAGGTAACTACACTGGACACCCTGTCCAGGAGACAGGTTAAGATATATACCGAACCATAGAATGGAGGGTAAATGGTGTCCACAATAGACGAGAGACCCTGGCACAAGGTATGGCCCCAGGGCGTACCCAAGGTCCTAGACACGGAGTACACCCCCATCTACACCAAGGCATGGAGCGGGCCGGCAGGGAAGATGGCGCTAATACAAGCCGAAACCGGCTACTGCTACACCTACGAGAAGCTCAAGACAGTGTCAAAGTCGATAGCAGCATGGCTCCAATCCCACGGGGCATGGAAGGGAGAGCAGGTCGCCCTAGCAGCTAGGAACACGGTCCAAGCGGCAGCAGCGCTCATAGGGGCCCTAGCCTCCGGGGCCCGCACAGTCCTCATAGACCCCCTGACGATAGGCGAGGACCTCAGGATACAGCTTGAGGGGAGGCGGTTCGTAGCCCTGATAGCGGACAGGGAGTTCCTGGAGAGGAACAGGCCCATACTAGAGGAGACGGGCCCCCGCGAGGTCCTATCCCTAGACTGGGTAGACGGCCTCGAAGACCTACACGTCTCAGGCCTCGGCGACACCCCGCCACCAGGAGAGTGGAGGGACCCCGAGCCAGGGCCGGGTGACGACTCGATAGCACTATACTACTCCGGCATAGCAGGGAGGACCATGCAGGCCATCCACACCCATGCAGGCCTCCACCACGCGGTCGAGGCATACAACCTCATGGCAGGGGTAGACAGTAGCTACTCCTCCCTCGCGGTGGCGTCAATAACCCACGTGCTAGGCCTCCAGCTATCACTCCTATCACCCCTGGCCGAGGGAGGCACCGTCTACATGATGAGGCGCTGGAGGCCCAGCCTCGCTGCTAGGCTGGTAGAGGAGGGATCCGTAAACTACATGGCCGGGGCCCCCATGATGTACGAGCAGCTGGCAGCGGAGCTAGCCCCCAGTGCACGTGGGAGGATAAAACTAGCGGTATCAGCCGGGGCCCCCCTGAAACCGGAGCTACAGGACGAGTACTGGGAGAGGCTATCGACACCCCTAGTCCAGGGATACGGTATGACCGAGAGCCTCCTACTCACCCTACAACCCGTGAGCCTAAGGGAGGTCAAGGGTACGCTAGGCATACCCCTACCC
>JALUDK010000039.1 GCA_027044005.1 Acidilobaceae archaeon
GGAGGGTATAAACGTGACTCCAGCCAGGCCCAGGATAAGGCTGAGGGCAACCGATACCCCGGCAACGTCGCCCAGACCCACGGATGAGAGGGCAGTCTCCAGCCATATAGACATGTTGTCGAAGAGCGCCACCCCTAGGCCCAGTAGTGCGCCTAGGAGCCACAGCTCCCTGATCCTGGCCACCGCCTTGACCTCGCCTATAACACTCCTGCGCCTAGGCGGGTCGGGAGGCCACCTCTCTAGGGCTCCCAGGGTGTAGAGGGCTCCACCCAGCAACGATACACCCACTATGGGGATTATCAGGGCCTCCAGGCCGTAGCGGGTGTATATGTAGTAGCCAGTCCCTAGCCCATATATTATACCTAGGTACATCGAGAAGCTGAGCACGGATACGGCCAGATCCCTCCTATCAGGGTAGAACCGGCTGGCGAAGGGTGCAAACGAGTTGAGCAGGAATGGCTGGCCTATAGCCGCTAGGACCTGGCAGGCCAGCAGCCACCAGTAGCTTCCAGGGGATGCAAGGCGTAGCACGCCACCCAGCACAGTCAGGTAGGCGCCGATGCTAAGCCAGGTCTTGAATCCCCTATCCAGGAGCAGGCCAGAGGGTAGCGTGAGCACCAGGAAGGCCACTGGGTATACTAGGGCTAGGAGGCCCACCATCCCCTTAGAGACGCCCAGCTCCCCAGCCACCAGGCCGCCTACCGGCGAGAAGGTTATCCAGATCGCCTGGGACGCGAAGACCGTGAGGGATAAACCGGCTAGTAGGAGCCTCCTAGCCATTACTTGAATACCTCCACCGTGAGCTGCCTAGCCAGGTCCTCGGCCACCTCCACGGGTATAGAGCCAAGGATCTTGGCAATGATCACAGAATCCAGCGGGGTCTCGCCGATCATGCTGGCTAGCCTCAGGGGGTCCTCCTCCAGTAGCCTATAGACCTCTTCCAGCTCCCTAGGCGGCTCCCCGGAGAGGGCTTCCTCCGAGTCCTCTATGAAGCGTCCGGCAACCGTCGAGTGTATAGGGGATATGGTCAGGTGTATATTGTACGGCGCTACATCACCCAGCCTGGGCTGTAGGCCTATGACCCACCCCTTCATAGACATCGACGCGTGGTACCTAAGCGTCTCCTCCTCGCTGTCCAGGGCCAGGGACAGGAGGGGAGACTCCACTGGGGCCAGGCTCTTGAAGCCCAGCCGCTGTAGCCCCCTCAGGATCCAGTCTCTAGCATCCAGGACCTGCCTGGCCAGCCTCTTATAACCCTCCACCCCCAGGTATTTGAAGACCGTCCATGCAGCCGCCAGTGGGGCGGCTGAGCGGGAGGATAGTATGGTTGTGTTTATGAAGGGGTAGCCGGGCCACTTGAGGTCCACGTATATGCTCCCCTTCTTCAGCTCCTCACCCCTGAATAGGACTAGTGAGACCCCCTTAGGGGCGTAGCCGTATTTGTGTGCATCCATAGACAGGGAGGTTACACCCTCAATCCTGAAGTCGAAGGGCTCCACTTCCTCGCCGAGCATCTCCATGAAGGGGAGTATGTAGCCGCCCACGCATGCATCCACGTGGAGCAGTACCCCGACG
>JALUDK010000040.1 GCA_027044005.1 Acidilobaceae archaeon
ATGTATTCAATGACATAGCCGCGAAGACCGCCATAATAGTCCCGATAAAGGATGAGGAGCTATTCACCCTGGAGGGGGTGATAAGTGCCATACCCCACAGCTCCCTAGTCATAGTGGTGTCTGCATCCTCCAGGGAGCCTGTGGATAGGTATAGGCACGAGCTGGACCTGGCCAAGGTGATCCACCAGACCACGAGGAGGGGGATACTGGTCCTCCACCAGAAGGACAGGGCATGGGTTGATGCACTGGCTGACACGCCTCTAGAGCTGATGCTGGAGGGGGAGAGCGTTAGGAGTGGGAAGGGGGAGGGTATGCTACTCGGCACAATAGCCGCCGCTGCCCTGGGTTACAGGTATATCGGATTCATAGATAGCGATAACTACGTGCCGGGGGCTGTGCACGAGTATGCCAGGATATACTATGCAGGGTTCCACCTGCTCGAGACAGAGTACGCTATGGTTAGGATCAAGTGGCCCTTCAAGGGGAAGCTAGCCTCCTCCGACATGTACCTTAGGAGGAGGGGGAGGGTTTCCAGGATAACTAATAGGATACTCAACACCGCCCTCTCCAGGATAAGGAAGGTCGAGACCGATATAATCAAGACGGGGAATAGCGGGGAGCACGCCCTCTCAGTCAAGCTCGCGCTATCGATGAAGTGGGCTAGTGGCTACGCCGTGGAGCCCTACCAGCTAGTCTACCTGCTAGAGGAATGCTTCATAAAGGCTGGTAAGGGCGAGTGCCCCTCGCTCCCCCACCAAGTCAAGATACTACAGGCCGAGGCTAGGAACCCCCATATACATGCCGAGAAGGGGGATGAGCACATAAACTCCATGATAGCCAAGAGCCTCGGCACCATATACTACTCTAGCCTAGCCGATGATAGGGTTAAGGCGGAGATAATCGAGACTCTGGAGCAGTATAGCACCGGGCTCAAGCCTGTCCCACCGAGGATCTATGACCCTCGGGGCGTGGATCCCGTGAAGGTATTCTCCAGCTTCATAGCCTCTAGTGAAGAGTCCGTGCTCTACGAGGAGGTGTAGCGTGGAGCCGAGCCTACTGAGGGCCATCATCTTCACCGATATAGACTGGACCATGATGGGCCCCGGGGAGGATCTTAGCGGTGTTTGCAGCATCATGGAGAAGGCACGTAGCCTAGGGGTACCGGTGGTCCCTGTTACGGCCAAGTCGATATATGAGATCGTGGCCCTCGCCCCCAAGGCGTGTATACCCATGGAGTCCCTAGTCGCGATATCCGAGTCCGGAGGCGCTGTTTACGCATCCCCGGGCATACTGTCTAGGCCTAGCGGCTCGAAGAAGGTCCTGGGATACACCCTGGAGTACATCGAGCTGGGGTGGCCCATACCCCGGTTTAGGGATACTATAGTCAGTGAGGCCTCTAGGCTCGGATGCAAGATCCACCTTCTCAGCCAGGCTGACGAGTCCATGGCAGCTGCTATGACTGGCCTAAGCCCAGGCTCGGCTAGGCTCGCCTCTATGAGGGAGTATCTAGAGGTAATATGGTCTCCCAGCCAGGAGTGCCTGGATACATTGGCTGGCGTGCTTGGCT
>JALUDK010000041.1 GCA_027044005.1 Acidilobaceae archaeon
ATCCTGCACCGTTAACTCCACCGATCTCCTCATCCCCCGTGAACGCTACTATAATGGTCCCCTTACCTGGCTCGAAGTCCTTGAGAGCCACTGTTATTGCAGCTACATTAGCCTTGTCATCCACAGCGCCCCTGCCATAGGCTCTACCATCCTCTATGGTCAGCTCGAATGGGGGCCTGCTCCACCCGGGCCCTGGTGGCACTGTGTCGAAGTGGGCTAGGAATAGGGTTACTGGAGTCCCGCTCCCACGGGTGTATATGAGGCTGGGCACCCCCTCCCTCTCTATTATGGTGGGCCTCTCCCCCCATACCCTGGCTAGGACCTCTGCCACCCTCTCTCCATCCTCTATCCCAACCCTCCTACCGTGTAGCGGATCATTCACCGTGTCTATCCTTACGAGCTCTGCAAGGAGGTCTAGTACGCTACCCACGCTGGTGCACCCTCCCGGTTTGAAGGCTTGTTGTTGCCTGGCAATTATTACGGCTATGTCTTCGAGCCGTGGATCCTTATCTTGTGCTTGTACCTGTCTAGCTTGTCGCGAGTAGTGGCGTGTATGTGTATCGGGCTGTTCTCTTCTATCCCAAGCACCTCGTTGGCCCTATCTGCTATCCTCTTCAGCTCCTCCCTGCTAATCTGCCTGGATGATGCTATGAGTACATCTATATCGCCAGCCTTCTCATGCTCGCCCCTGGCTATACTACCCACCACATAGGTCTCAGCATCCTCCACAACCTCCCTGGCCACCCGGGCTACTGTGTATGCGATGCTCCTCCACTCCCTTAGGAGCCTCTCACGCGCCGCCAGGCTCTCATCAATGATGCTGGGGAGCCTCCTCCCCTTCAACCCCCTATACACCGCCTCGACTAGGAAGCTTCCAGCCACGAGTAGGGCAAATACTAGGAGCTGGCTGGGCCTGGTTAATGCAACCTGGTACATCAGCACGGCCATGGCTGCCAACGTGCCTACAGCCCCTGCCAAGGTGATGAGCGGGTTTGCCCCAGTCTCTCTTCTAAGCTTATATGCTGCAATGTTGACTGCGGCGAAGACTAGTAGGAAGCCCCCGCTCCCGGCGATGCTTATCTGCTCTAGGCTGGCGTGCAGGGCTAGAATGAGGCTTAGCAGGCTTATTATGAATAGGCCCTCATAGGCGCCCCTCCACACCCGCTTTGCCAGCAGGCGTGGGGCTTCCCCGTATCTCGCTACTATATAGCTGACCCTGGCGGACCCGTAGAGCGTGGCATTTATCGCGCTACTGGTTGATGCCAGAGCGGCTGCCACCACAAGGATATATCCTGCCTCTCCCAGGACCGGCTCTACAACTACTGCCAGCGCGTAATCCCTGGCCTTCTCTATAATCCCTGCAGTCAGGGTGCCCGCGGCTACGATCGCTACCATTATATATACGCTGATTACTGTGATGACGCTCGCGTATAATCCTCTTCTAAGCACTGTAGTGCTTTCAGCGTCCTTCGCCGTGTTTGCCACGAGCTCGAACCCCTCGTAGGCTAGGAATATGACCATGCCGCCAGCTATAATCTTGGCTAGGGAGGGCC
>JALUDK010000042.1 GCA_027044005.1 Acidilobaceae archaeon
GTCTAGGCACCTCCACGTGTACCCCATGCCCGTATTCCAGGCTGCGCCCCAGGCTACCAGCACCTCCTTCCCCATGCTCTGCATCCATATGAATATGACACCGTTATCCTTCTTCTCTACAACTATATCTCCCAGCGGGTACGCCCCGGGCCTTGCGGTCCGGAACCTCCTGGCGACCTCCCTCTTCAGCATGGCACACCATGATGTTGATATTAGGTACTCCCTGTCTCGGCTTCGCTGGTGCTTGCTACGCCTCAATAGGTTGCACCCTTAGAATTGTCTGGCTAATATTATAATATTGTATTTCACCATTATATGTTTTACATTATCATTTATCCGGTACTATCTAGTGTTAGAGGATTTTATAGAGTACTTATTTATTATTACCTATTGCACCTGGACATCGCGGCCGAAATCAGGCTCTTGATGGTATATTCCTTGGGCATAAAGTAGCGGAGCCCGTGGGCATCTAGAACCCTACCAGTCTCTGGGCCTATAGCCGCGAGGCGTGTCTTGAGCCCGTGGAGCCTGGGAGCGACTAGCGTTGCCTGCATTGGACTGGTGAAGAGAGCGTAATCCACAGAGCCACTTGCTATGAGGCTGGCGGTTACCGCGGCGTTCCCAAGCAGGGGCTCGTTCCTGTATACAGCGACCTCTACAAGCTCCACCCCACTGCTTGCCAGCACTTCTCCTAGTATAGGGGAGGCCCTGGACGCCCTCGCGGCCACCACTCTATCCGGCTTCATGCCAACTAGTGTGGATGCCAGTGCCCTAACTGTGTAGCCGTTAGGCGGCATCACTATGGATCGTGGCTTCCCTAGGTGTGCGTGTAGCGATTTGAGCGTGGATGGCCCAACTACCCCGACGGTCGACCTTCTAACCAGCTCGGCGATATCAGCATAGATCCCCTGCTTGACGGCGTCTAGTGCTAGTATCCTGGGGGCCCTGGGGCTAGTGAAGACTATCACATCTCCAGGGCCTGCCTGGCTTAGTAGCTCTCGGGAGGATCCCTCTACCGGCTCTACTGCTATGAGTGGTATCCACACGGCCTCGTATCCAGGGCCGCGGGGAGGGTTATCGGGTCCCATGAAGAGTAGCCTGCATCCTCCCTGCAATCCTAGCAGCACCCCCCAGTATTATCACGCTCGGGTTCCCATACTCCCCCTGGGCGTGGAGCCTTGCTAGCTCCTCTACCGTGCCGTGGTACACCTTTTCGCCTGGCATGGCTCCCCTGTATACTACTACACCAGGGGTGCTTGGGCCTAGTACTCTGGAGGCTGTGCCTAGGACCTCGCTAGCCCTCCCCGCGGCCATGAGTAGGACTAGTGTATCGCTGGCCTTGAGCAGCTCTGGTATGGCCGGGTTTGGCCTCCCCCCGGCTAGCACTCCTGTGGTGACCGTGTAGGAGTGGGAGCCTAACCTTGATCCTAGGGGGGCTAGTGCCCGGGAGGATGCGTATACGTAGCTTGGCACACCGGGGATTACCTCGCACTCTACCCCACGGCTGGCAAGGTAGAGGCACTCCTCCTCTCCCCTGCCGAAGATCAGGGGGTCGCCGCCCTTTAGCCTAACAACGTGTAGCCCCTTCAGCGACCTGTCTAGTAGTAGCTCGTTGATCTCCTCCTGGGTCATATGGTGCCTCCCGGGCTCCTTTCCTGCATATACTAGCTCCGCCCCCTTGGGCGCCTCTTCCAGCAGCTCCCTGGGGACTAGCCTATCGTATACTACAACGTCTGCCCTCCTGAGCTCCATTAGGCCCTTAACCGTTATCAGGCCCGGGTCCCCCGGGCCTGCGCCAACTAGTACTACTCTACCCTTCATCCTCAACCGCCTCCAGCAGCTTGGATATCATGTACCCAGCCTCCTCCCCAACCGCCCTCGCCTTCTCTATGGGGCCCCGGGCCCTGGCTACGTGTAGGCTTCCATTAACCACTGTGGAGGCCCATACCGTTATCATCTGCCCGTGCAGCCTCGAGTATCCCCCCAGGGGGGCCCTGCACCCGGATCCGGCAGAGGATAGTATGCCCCTCTCAGCCTCGGCCATGGCCCTGGACTCCTTGTGATCTATGCCTCGTAGGACCTCTGCGATCCTGGAGTCTTCCCTGGCAACTACGGCTAGTAGCCCCTGGCCTGGTGCTGGTGGCCAGATTAGCGGGTCTAGCCGTAGCCTGGGTACACTGGCTCCTATCCTCTGGAGGCCAGCCTCCGCGACTATGATATAGTCATACCTGCCCTCCCCTAGCTTCCGTAGCCTCGTGTCTAGGTTGCCTCTTAGCGGCTCCACCTTTGCTCCGGGGTAGTGTATGCTGGCTAGGCCCATCCTTCTTAGGCTGCTAGTTCCTATCCTGGATCCGGGGGCTGGCCCTGTTTCTGGTGGTTGTGGGACTATGGAGTCCCTCGGGTCGCCGCGGGGCGGGACTAGTACTATCTCTAGTCCTGGTGGTAGTGTTGATGGTAGGTCCTTGAGGCTGTGTACCGCTATGTCCGCCCTACCGTCTAGGACCGCCTTGTTGACCTCCTTCTCGAAGACTCCTATCCTGCCTATGAGGTGTAGCGGCTTGTCCTTGACCTTATCGCCTAGCGTGGAGACTTCTATGTGGCGTAGGGCGGCTCCTGGTATCCTGCCTCTTATGTATTCCTCTACCTCCCTGACCTGGGCCCTGCTGAGCCTGCTACCCCTCGCTGCCGCCTTTATGATCAAGGCTCTAAGGCCCTCTTTAACGCTCTAGTTACTGCTTCCTGGAATAGCTCCGTCTCCCGGCTTGTATGGGCTGTGGAGGTGAATAGTGCTTCCATTTGGCTCGGCGCTATGAATACTCCCTGGATCCTCATGTAGTGGTGTAGCCTCTTGTAGAGCCTGTGGTTTGACGCCCTTGCCTGTTCCGCGTTCTCCACGGGCCCGCTTGTACCCAGGAATATCTGGGCCATGCTCTCCACCCTGTTTATAGTGTACTCTACCCCTAATCTGGATGCCGCCTCGTCCAGGGCCTCCACTACCTCCTTCATGGCCTCTGAGGCCCGGGGCAGCTCCTTCTCTAGGGCCTCAAGCGAGGCTATACCGGCAGCCATGGCTAGGGGGTGGGCGTTGAAGGTGCCGGCGTTGAATACCTTGCCGGCCGGGGATAGGTGCTCCATTATCCTCCTCTCTGCTGCGACTGCTCCTATAGGCATCCCGCCTCCGATGGCCTTGCCTAGGGTGACTATGTCTGCCTCGACCCCGTAGTACTCCTGCGCGCCCCCCAGGGATATCCTAAAGCCGGTTACAACCTCGTCGAAGATTAGGAGCGCCCCGTAACTCCTTGTTATCCTCCTTAGCCCCCCAAGGAACCCGGGTAGCGGTGGGACTACCCCCATGTTGGCCGCCACGGGCTCCACTATCACCGCTGCTATCTCATCCCCATGCCTCCTGAAGGCCTCCTCCACGCTATGCAGGTCATTATACCTGGCGACTAGGGTTAGGCTTGCCACCTCCCTGGGGACGCCGCTACTGCTTGGTATGCCTAGCTCCCCCGCCGCGCTTCCCGCTGCGACTAGGACCTGATCATGGCTTCCGTGGTAGTTCCCATCGAACTTTAGTATTAGCTTTCTGCCTGTGTAGCCGCGGGCCAGCCTTATTGCGGTCATGGTGGCCTCTGTCCCTGTGTTGACGAACCTGATCATGCCCCCGGGCTTGACGTGGGCTAGTATCTTCTTTGCCAGCTCCACCTCTAGGGGCGAGGGGGCGCCGTAGAGCCAGCCCCTCCCTATAGCTTCCCTCAGCGCCTCCTCAACCTTAGGGTGCCTGTGGCCTAGTATTAGGGGGCCGTAGCCGAGGACCATGTCTAGTAGCTTCTCACCGTCTACTGTGTATAGGTATGGGCCCCATGCATCGGCTACATAGAAGGGCTCGGGCTCCACGAGCGCTCTGACCGGGCTATTGACGCCGCCTGGGAATAGCTCCTTGGCCTCCCTGTATAGCTCCCTAGACCCCACCCCGGCTGCACCTCCTGCTAGAATGGGTCAAATCCATCCCTAGCCAGGCTGGCCGCTTCTAGGGCGTGGTACGTGATGACTATGTCGGCTCCAGCCCTGATTATTGAGTGTAGGATCTCCATCATTAGCACCCTATAGTCTGCTAGGCCAGCCTCGCTCATCAGCCTGACCATTGCATACTCCCCACTAACATTATAGGCGGCCAGGGGCGCCCAGGGGAATCTGTCCTTGACTAGCCGTATCACGTCTAGGTACGCTAGGGCCGGCTTCACCATGACTATGTCAGCACCTTCCTCTAGGTCAAGCTCCACCTCCCTCAGCGCTTCCATGCCCCTCCTGGGATCCATCTGGTAGGTCCTCCTGTCGCCGAACCTTGGCGCCGAGTCTAGGGCCCCGCGGAAGGGGCCGTAGAAGGCTGAGGCGTACTTGGCCGAGTACGCCATTATGCCCACCCCGGTGTAGCCCTCCTTGTCAAGCGCCTCCCTGATGGCTGCCACCTGGCCGTCCATCATGCCAGAGGGGGCTATGAAGTCTGTACCCGCCTCGGCGTGGCTAACGGCTATCCTCGAGTAGACCTTCAGTGTCTCGTCGTTATCAATCATGATCCTCCCGTTTACCTCCCTGGGAATCCCGCAGTGGCCGTGATCCGTGTAGCTGCATATGCATAGGTCTGTGAAGATCAGGGGCTCCCATCCCAGCTCCCTCCTTATCGTCCTGACTGCCTCCTGCACTGGCCCCTTGCGGTTGTATGCCGGGGTTCCCATCCTGTCTTTGAGTCGTGTGCTGGAGAAGAGGAGGAAGGACTTTACCCCTAGCTCCATGGCCTCCGATATGTAGTCTACCAGGTCTGGCGAGCCTGGCCCGTATCTATAGTGTCCAGGCAGGCTCTCTATAGGCTCCCGCCCTTGCAGCCCCTCTCCTATGAAGACTGGCAGGATCAGGTGTCCCGGGTCTAGGATTGCCTGGGAGACCAGCCTCCTAACGGTCTTCCCTGTCCTGAGCCTCCTAGGCCTTATCCTCACCGTTGATCCTCCTCCCGTACTCAGATACAACTAGCTCTACTAGGTCCTGCCTACCCTCCAGGCTGGCCTTCCTGAGCGCTGCTAGCAGCGGGTGGAGGACCTTTCTAGCATAGCTCTCGAATGCGGTCTCGAGGCTCTCCCTCTCGCTCCTCCCCCTCTTGAGGCTTCTTAGCGTGGCCTCGACCTCTGCCTCTATCAGCCTGTAGGCGTAGGTCATGACTAGTCTGGCGGCTTTGTCCCCCGCGCTCCTCTCTAGTATCGCCTCTAGCGCCGCGGTCTCCTCCTCTATTATCGCCTTTACCATGGGGATCCAGCGTTTCCTCTTCTCTATCCTGCTCCTCGCGACTCTAGTGACCTCCTCGAACCCTATAACGTTAGGGCCTGATGCGGCTGGGGGATTGGATATGTCGACCACTAGCCTTGCCTTTGCCGAGGCTTCTTGTGGGACTTTGTAACCTGTCACTGCCACGAACATCACGTCATAATCCTGATCGCCTAGGCTGTGGAGGCCGCGGGCCTCCCCCCCGCAGACCCTTGCCGCCTCTATGGCCCTCTCCAGGGTTCTATTGTATACGATTACCTTAGCCGGCTTGTAGATACTACACAGGGTGAGCAGTATCCCCCGGGCGGCGCTCCCTGCTCCCACCACCGCCGCCGAGGCCCCGTCTAGGCCGCCTAGCTTCTCCCCAGCTATATCTACCGCAACCTCCGGGTAGCCCACCCTGCCCCTGCCTATACCCGTCTCAGTCCTGGCCCTCCGGCCTGCGACTAGTGCCCTGTGGAAGGCTTGATCCAGAAGCCATGTCGTGTATCCTCTAGCCTTCGCCTCTCTCCACGCCCTCCTGACCTGGCCTAGGACCTCGTGCTCTCCCAGTAGCGCTGAGTCTAGGCCTGTTGTGACGTGCATTAGGTGTATTATAGTCCCTACTCCTCTGGTTTCCTCTATATACTGCCTAGCTTCCCCGGGTAGGGCTTCCTCTAGGGCCCGCCTAGCCGCATCTGGGTCTCCTGTATCTACGTATGCCTCGAATCGGTTGCATGT
>JALUDK010000043.1 GCA_027044005.1 Acidilobaceae archaeon
CTCCGCAATGCTAACATCATTCCTGACACCATACTTGGCAATCCCTGTGCCGACGACGGCGACGGGCCTACCCAAAACCAGAGCACCCCACTCCAGGAGGACCAGGTGTCAAGGAGGAAGAGTTAACGTGTAGCCTGGACAGCCTCCCAAGCCCGGGACTAACACCCCTTTAAAAAGGGCGGAGAAGGTGGTGGAGCAAGAAGGTTAGCTTCCCGGTCTAGCTCTGAGCGGCAGCCCTAGCCCTAGCCTTTAACCACTCGTCTATTGCCTTGGCAGCATCTAGCCCGCTCTTCAGCGCCTTACCTATCAGGCTGGGACCGTGCCTCACGTCGCCAGTAGCGAATACGCCCTCCCTAGTAGTCATGAAGCGCTCGTCAGTCTTGATGGTGCCGTTGGGGTTCAGCTCTATGCCACAACAGCCATCCTCGAAGGGCGGCGTCGGTATCTCGCCTATAGCCAGCAGCACCCAGTCGAACTCCGCCTCGAACTCGCTGCCCGGCACCGGCACGGGCTTCGGCCTCCCGCCGCCAGCGTCCTCGAGCTTCATCCTAACGAACTTCACTATCTTCCTGCCACCCTCCTCCCTGAACTCCACGGGCTGGGTCAGCTCCCACGGCTCGGCGCCTAGCTTAACGAGCCTCTCGAACTCTTGCTTCCTCATAGGTGCGTAGTCCCTTGTCCTCCTATAGCTGAGGACCACCTTCTCCACGCCATCCTTGAACTCCGGATATGTCATGGGGACGTGTACTGCGTCTGCAGCGGTTAGGCCTCCGCCCACCACTAGGATCCTGCCTTGGGGCTTTGGCACCTTATCCCAGGGGAGGTAGCCGTAGCGGGCCATGTGAACCTCTACTAGCCACTCAGCTGCAGGCAGGACCCAGGGCAGGTCCTCCCCCGGGGCTCCTAGCCTTCTAGGCTTCCAAGTACCGGTAGCTATGAGGGTGGCGTCGCTCCCCTCTATTATCTTGTCCAGCCCGATGTCGCGGCCAACCTTAGTGTTAAAGAAGAACTTGACCCCTGCATCCATTAGCTCCTTAACGCTCTTCCTGATGCCATCCTTGGGGATCCTATCGTCGGGGATGCCGAACATCATCATGCCGCCGGCCTCAGGCATCATATCATAGACTACTATCTCGTAGCCCCTGCACACGAGCACGCCAGCAGCGCCGAGGAGGACTGCTTGATATGCGTCCTCCCCGCTTGTAATCCCCGCCCCGACGAGGAGTGGAATACTCCCTACACTCTTTACTGCATCCGTGATGATGCGTGGTGCGACGCGGCTCACGCTCCTCCCCGTGCCGATGAGTTCGGGTGGCTCGACCGCGATGAGGTCTGGCTGAAGCCGTGCGATGCGTTCCGCTTCGCGTGGCGTGCGTGCCGCGATAAGCACCTTGAGGCCTTCCTCACGTGCGAGGATGCGGGTCTTCTGCAAGACTTCAAAGGGGAGGGGATGTTCGGAATGATTCAGGAGGACGCCCTTCACGCCCGTGGCCTTGAGTGTTTGGACTGGCAAGAAGCCGGTGGCACGCTCATCCCGGAG
>JALUDK010000044.1 GCA_027044005.1 Acidilobaceae archaeon
AAGCAAGGCCCCCTACTACGCTCCATTCCGTACTGTGGAGACACTCATACGATACATTATTACTGGCAAGCTGGAGGCGGGCCAGGGGCTCCCCAAGAGCCTTCAAAACATAGACTTAGTATCCCTAGTTGTCATAGGGGATCACAGGCAGGCAATAGCGTTGGAGCCAGAGTTCCACGCCAGGAGGGACCTACTGCTGCTCCTCGCCGTGGCAGAAACCCTAAGGAGGCGGAGAGTATGCAGCAGTTCTTGGAGTGGCGAGCAGTGCGCCATGCTAGAATACACTAAGAGGCTCCCGGAGCCAAGCCACGAGCCCATATCTAAGGCCTACTACCATGGCTCCCTCAAATCACTTAAAACACCAAGGGATGCCCTGGAACCGGTCAGCATGCTCGCCGAGGGGCTCGAGAGGGTGAGGGCTAGGCTAGAGAAGACGTCGCCGAGGAAGGCCATGCTCGTCAAGGCAGTTGCCGACGCGATTAGCAGTAGGATCCCCGTTGTAGTAATCAACGTCAAGTCGAGGTTCCAGCCGGGATCCACGTTCGAGCCGGCGAGGGTTGCAGCCGCTTACACAATAGCCCAGGCTATAGCTGAAGCCGCTAGAATAAGCGGGGTAAGCGAGCTTGACATAGCCGTGTCGTCCATCTACAGCGAGATGCTGGAGCCCTTCTACACCCTGAAGGGTGTGAGACCCAGCACTGTGCAGGCCATGCTAGGCGGCGAAGCCGATATACACGTAACCATGCTTGGCAAGGAGTGGTACGGCTCCACACCCTGCATAAGGCCGTGGCAGGCGGCGAGGGACGATAGGGACGACAAGGTTACACTCTACTACAGGGAGCCTGAGCTGCTGAACGTGCAGCTATCCAGGCACAGCAGGCTCCTAGTACTCGTGGGCAACATTGACAAGTTCAAGAGCGAGGCCGGAAAGGCCTTAAAGCAGGCCAGTCAAGAGGGGTGTAGCAAGTACCAGCTCGATAGCCTAAAGGCTCTAATAACAGCCCTTGAACTAATAGATGAGGTCTCCAGAAAGGGTGACTTCGTCAGGGTCAACGTAGACGTGTAAGCTTCCCCCATGCCCCTAACTCTCGTTAGACCCCGCGCCGAAACATTTACTCCCGGAGTTCCCTTCCTCATTAACCCCGCCACGGTATTACCACGGTATTACCGGTGCCATCGACTTGTCGATAGGTGGATCGACGAGTCTTAGGCTCGATTCTCGTGGTTTACCGCCCGCCCTGGAGGCCTTGGTGGAGGAGTCCCTCTCCGTCCTCAGGACGCTTGAGGGTTTCACGTGGCTCATAGGCTATAGTGGCGGGAAGGATAGCACTGTGGTTCTCCACCTTGCCGCTGAGGCGCTTGCTGAGGGAGTGGAGGCGGGCCCCGTGGTCGCAGTCTATAATGATACTATGGATGAGCTGCCGAGGGTGAGGAGGTGGGCGCTTGAGACTCTGAGGGGCTGGGAGCGATACCTTAGGGGTCTCGGGGTGGAGACCTACGGCGTCGCCACTAGGCCCCCGCTCCGCGAC
>JALUDK010000045.1:0-17741 GCA_027044005.1 Acidilobaceae archaeon
GAGGAGGAGGCTAGATCTGGACGAGGACCTTCTATCCAAGCTAGGAAGCTAGTCCAGCGAGGGTGCTATGTATAGGTACATCTTCTCGGTGTTGGGGAATGTGAACTCGATCTTCATAGGGTAGTCAGTGGCATACTCTACTCTAACATTATCAGCGGCGCCAGTCGGCTTAGTGGCAGTTTCCAGTGCAGCCCTAGTGTAGGAGGACCTAGTATGCTCATCCACCTCTAACTCTATAAGAGGGTCCCCAATCTTCATAACCCACTCATAGCTTCTCTCCTCCGCCTCGCTCCTAACAACCAGCTGATCCTCGTCAGCCTCGAATGTGAGATAGTCCCCCACAACCTTAGCGTCCTGTATTGCCTGCTTGAAGTCGTCAGCTATCATTATGAACCTTGCAGTACTCTCAAACTTAGGCTCCCTAAGCTCCGTTGGAGAGGCCTCTATTATGGGCAGGGTGAAGCTCCTCGACATGCCAGTCTTACGGTCCCTCAACGTGACTATGATCGCCTCCTCCTCAGCGCTATACTCCATAATAAGGTCATCATTCCTAGTAGCCCTCTTCACTATCTTGTTAAACTCGTCGGTCCTCAGTGTAAACCTAGTCTCCTCCTCGACGCTGTACTCGTCAAATGCCATGGAAGGAGCCCTTAGTATTGCTAAGCTAGTCTTATCGGGGCTCATGATCCATGCGATCATAGAGTCAAGGGTAAAACCTATTATACCCTCATCGTTGATCTTGGCTAGAGTCTGTGTTATGTACTTAAACTTGGACGCCGCTGGGTATACAACCCTAAACACTCCCACAACACCTCTACCCTCTTAATTCCAGTGTGATAAGCAGGCTCCTAGATCCCTTTAAGGGTCAAAGCCCCGGGCCGTGTATACTGCTACTATAATATACCCCCGGCCATGCTATGCCTTAGTGGTGTTGGAGGTGGCCAAGGGCAGGATAGTAGTGGAGGTTGATCTAGGCAAGTATAGGAGCGTCGACCTGAGCCTCAAGGAGGCAGAGGAATTCCTATCCAAGGTAGTTGAGAGGCTTGGATACGAGTCAAACGACGTTAACGAGACATACAGGATAATAAGGAACTTCGACGCGTTTTACGAGACGATGCGGAAGAAGTTCAAGGACCACATAGCACCCGCCAAGAGTATGAACGACATGATAAGGGGGACCGTGATCGTGGATAGGGTAAAGCTATACACCAGAGGGGATGAGAAGAGGATCGTGATAATACTAGACAGGAGAGTGCCAGAGGATGTTGTAGTAGGCGCTCTAGAGGATATGGGCTTCGAAGTAGAAGTCAAGAGGCCCTCCTAGGAGGACTTCCTCCTCCTAGATGACTTCTTCTTCTTAACCTCGGGCTTGGCCTCTACAAGGCTCCTAATCTTGGAGTAAACCCTCTCCTCCGCGATGGCCCTAGCCTCAGAGATAGTCAACCCACCGCGGGCTACGGCCTCCAGTATATCAGTAACCTCGAGTAGAGCCTCGACAAGCAGGGGATCGGATATCTTATACTGTGTCACCACAACCTCCTCAGCCTCATCCTCGCCCCCAGACTTCCGCTCGGCAAGCTCGATCTCGCCCTCAACGGGCTCCTCCGATATTTCGACCACCCCCAGCGCGCGGGGTTTCCTGGCCCCGCCGCCAGGTATTATAAGTTACCGGCTCCGCGCAGTTTAAACGCCATAACGTGGTCCTCACAATAGGGATAACCGATATACAGGCCCTGCTCCACTAGATCCCTAAAAACCTGGACCCGGCCCCCCAAGAGGCTCCTGGCAACATACTCCTGGTCCCCAGGATCGCTGATACGGCCGACTACAACGCCAGACCCTCTACCATGTATCGGTGGTGCAATGCCCCTACCCTGGGGAAGCCCGTCCAGGGCGATCAGGATCCTGGGATATCCACGCGAGGAGGATGCGAGCTCATAGGCCTCCTTAGCCATAGGCGCGGGCGCTATAATAACTAGCCAGTCAACATCAACATTAGACGATATAGCAGCCGAGGCTAGGGCAATCCTAGCCTCGCCTGACTCGATCCCGCCCAGCCTGATGATCCCAGTCCCGCCTTTAGCGGCTATGGAAGTAGCCATACTGATCTCATCCTCTACACTATCCACTCCAGGACCTAGGGATGCAAGGTCTACGACTAGCCTAGACCCACGCGCTATACGGAGCGAGTCATCCAACTGCCTATTAGTATAAAGCCAGATAACCAGCGGCTCGACAAGCCTAAGCACCGCCTCCCCACTACTACACGCCACACCCCTATCCTGACCTAACGAAACAAGCATCCTAGTAGGAGAGGTCCTGGACAAGTAGCCTGCTAGCACCCCAACAGGGAGCCCTCTGCACCTGTATGGGGGCAAGGGTGTGAAGGCCTGGGGCGAGAATACGAGGAGAGCACCCACAGGGCCTAGACCCAGAAACACCCCAGCAACTATAGACTCAAGCAGGCTCCTAGAAACCCTAGAGTACAACAGGCCCCCCACAAGAGCCCCGGCTATATGGGCAGTAGAACCATACACCCCATCATATCCCAGCCACCCGCCAGCTAGTAGAAGATACGAGACGCCCAACCCTGCCGCTAGCGGGGTAGGCCTGAACACACCCCGGGACACCTCAACAACCGAGTCGACACCCCTAAACCTAGCCACATATGCTGCAAACGCAGCGCCCCCGCCAGCTACAGTAGCGATAGCCGCCTGCCCAACCCCAGCCATGCCAGTAAGCTGAACAACACTCAACAGGGAGAAGAACCCCATAACTAGGCTATGATGCAGGCTAGACGCGATGTAGACCAAGGAGGCCGCGACTATAGCAGAGGCATAGGCCATAAGCCATTGAGTCAGCCCTCCATCCCCACCCGGGAGGGTATAGTAGAATAGCACAAGCAGAAGGCCAAGGGATAGAGATGCCATTATAACCCTAGACAAGCCTCTACACACCCGCAAGCCAGCCACCCCAAGCAGCTGCAACTAGAGAGGCTGACCAGAGTGGAGCCAGGCAAGAGCATGGAAGAGTTGCTACACCCCAGGGTAGCCAGGGCGATGGAGAGGCTGGGATATAGAAGCCTCTTGCCAGTACAAGAGAAGGCCATACCAGTCATACTCAGGGGGGCCAACACACTCATCATAGCACCCACCGGCAGCGGGAAGACGGAGGCAGCCCTCCTACCCGTACTCTCCATGATACTCACAAGGAGTAGAGGCGAGGGGGTAAAGGCGGTTTACGTGACACCCATGAGGTCGCTTAACAGGGATATAACGTGGAGGATGGAGAAGCTAGTATCAGAGTCAGGCCTCAAGCTGGGCCTACGTCACGGAGACTCCACCACCTCCGAGAGGAGGAGGTTCATAAAGAACCCGCCTGATATAGTCGTAACCACACCAGAATCCCTCAACCTACTACTAACCGTGGAGTCGGCCAGGAAGGTCCTGGCCAGTGTGAGGTGGGTCATAGTTGACGAGGTCCACGAGCTCCTAGACAGTAAGAGGGGTACAGAGTTCAGCGTTGTACTAGAGAGGATAGAGGCAGCGAGTAGGCATAGGATCCAGAGGATAGGCCTATCAGCAACACTATCAAGAAGAAGCATAGAGGAGGCCAAGAACCTGATAGCCTGCTGTAGGAGGGTAGAGGTAGTAGAAGACAACTCCGCAAAGCGCTACCAGGTACAGGTCAGAGTCACCTGGGACGATGACTTCTGGGAAAGCGCGGCAAGAGAAATAGCGCGTATAGCATCTACGATACAAGGAAGCATACTCGTATTTACAAACACCAGGTCTACAGCCGAGAAGCTTGCAACAACCCTCTCAGGAATAATGAGGGACGAGAGGATCGAGGTACACCACGGCAGCCTGTCAAGGTCCTACCGGGAAGGCGCTGAGAGGAGGTTCAGAGAGGGGAAAACCAGGATACTAGTAGCAACCTCCAGCATGGAGCTAGGTATAGACATAGGATCCATAGAGGCGGTGATCCAATTCCTCTCCCCGAGGCAAGTCAGGGCACTCGTCCAGAGGGTAGGCAGGTCTGGCCACAGGATAGGGGGCACAAGCAAGGGCTTCATAGTTACCATGGGCAACCTATACGAGGTCTTAGAATCCCTAGTCATAGCCCACAGGGCGGTCAGGGGCAAGCTTGAGGACCTAGAGACGCCTAAGGGTAGCTACGACGCGTTAGCGCACCAGATGGTAGCCATGGTTAGGGAGGGTAGTGCCACCACGCTGGGAGAGGTTCACGAGCTAGCCTCCAGATCGGGCCCATACAGGGACCTAAGCCTGGATACCGTGGAGAGGATAGCGCTACACCTAGACAAGCTCAGAATACTCAGGCTCAGAGAGGGAGAGCTAAGAGAGGGTAGGAGGGCGAGGAGGTACCTCTACAGCGTCTCTATGATACCCGATGAGGCGCAGTTCAAGGTAGTGGATATGCTAAGCGGCGAGGTGGTTGGGAGCGTTGGGGAGAGGTTCATAGAAGTGTCAAGCCTAGCCCAGGGGGATAGGTTCAGGTTCATACTTGCAGGCCGCGTCTGGGAAGCGTTGGAGGTAGACTACGAGGCGAGAAAGCTCAACGCCAAGCCCCTGGGGGAGATAGAGGGGGCCATACCATCCTGGGAGGGGGAACTAATACCGGTAGACTATAAGGTTGCCAGGGAGGTATGCAGCCTGATACACCTAGGCCTGGAGGACCCTGAGGCCCTCAGAGAGATACTACAGTATAGGGGGCTGGACGAGGAGAGCATAGCCAGGATAGTAGCGGTTCTAGAGGAGACAATGGGTAAGTGGGGAGAGGCGCCGCCGCCAGGGTATGTGGGTGTAGAGCAGGCCGGGGATAGCGTTGTGGTCCATGCATGCCTGGGTAGCAGGGGCAACTTCGCCCTAGCCCTGCTCCTGTCAAAGGTACTGGAGAGGCTGGTCAACGCGGAGATCCAGTTCATGCCATATGCCGTGGTGCTGAGCACACCAGGAGGCCTCAGCGCAAGCCTAGTAGCTAGGGCCCTAGAGGAGGCGTCCTCTATGGACCACGTCGAGAGGGTCACACTGATACAGGACGCCGTCAGGAGGTCCAGGAGCTACCTGATCAGGATGATACATGTGGCAAAGAGGATGGGCATGCTAGACCCGGACAAGAGCGTCCCCCTAGAGACGCTGAGAAGGCTCAGAGACTCGATAAAGGGTACGATAGTCGACGAGGAGGTTCAGAGGGAGGTTGCATACGACAAGCTAGACTACAGGGTGCTAAACCGGTTCCTCGACGAGGTGCGTGGCGTCAAAGTACTGCCCGGTCCCTCCAGGCTCACCAAGGAGGTCCTCGAGAACCCGTATATAAAGAGGGATGTCGGAGCTAACATAAAGGCCCTGGCGCTGGACCAGATCGTGAAGGCTATACAAAGGAGGGTATCAAGGAAGACTATAGTACTACAGTGCGCCCGGTGCGGCCACTACTGGATAACCACGGCGGTCGAGGCATCCTCAGGGGTGGCTAGGTGCAGGAAGTGCGGTGTATCCCTCCTCGCGCCCCTGCCAGATACAGAGTGGGGAAGAGAGACCGCGGAGGTCTACAGGAGGTACAAGCAAGGGGCAAGGGCTAGGGGGGAGAAGGCCAAGAGGGTCAAGGAGGTCCAGGAGAGGGCTCAGCTATACCTGAACTATGCGGTCCAGGGCATGGCTAGGTACGTCATAGAAGCCCTGTCAACCCCTGGGATAGGGCCCCACCGTGCAAAGAAGGTGCTAGACGCCGGGATCAAGGGGGGCGAGAAGAGCTTCTACAGGGAGCTTATAAAGGCGGAGGAGGAGTACCTAGCCAATAGGAAGTACTGGAAACAGTAACAGCTACGATCTAGAGGCCCTCCACAGGACGCCCCCGGGCCCTACAGAGGCTTCGAACCGATCCCTCATACAAGAGAGGTACCCCTTAACCGCCGTCTCAACAAGCATAAGCATCCCGGGGCCGGGGCTAACGTTATACCGGGAGGCTAGCATGTAAGCTGCCTCGCCCACACTCCTAGGCTCAGACAGTATATCCAAGAGCGCATCCCCAGCATCCCTAACCCTATTCAGGTTAGCGTTGACCAGAGCCTCAGCCTCGCCTCCCCTAGCAGGTAGGCCGTGGCTAGGGACTAGAACCTCAATCCGGCCCCCCAGGTTATCCCTAATCCACTCGAGAGTCCTCAGGGCCCGACACGGGTTGAAGTGGTAGGGAACGCCGTACGTATCCAAGACCCTAGGGCCAAATATAGAGTCGGCGGCATACAAGACCCCGCCAGGGGTTAGAACCCCAACCTGGCCGAGAGTATGGCCTGAAAGGTCAACGATCTCCAACCCATCCAGCCTAGCCCCAGGATCCAGGACCTCATCCACGTCCACACTGGGTGCATGGAATGGGAGCAGTGGATCGCCGCTGGCCAGGGGTATCCCAAACGTCAAGGAGACCCGGATTAAGGGGTCCCTTATAGCAGGCTCATCCAGCCTAGGGGCTACAACCTTCTCCAAATGCTCCCTCAGCCCCTGGGATACAGCCGAGAGGTGATCACTATGGTAATGGGTAACCACCGCTACTAGCCTAGAGGCACCGAGGCCCCCCGCCTCTTTACGTATCTGCTTAACCCTCTTCTTGCCATGCCCAGGATCGACTACATACACTACATCACCAGCCCTATAGAACAGGGTAGAAGGGCTACCCTTCAACAGCATCGAATCCCCGACCTCGATCAAGGGCATACCCTAGACGCACCCCGATCCCGGGGGCACCACAGGGAGCACGCCCGGGGTTAAAACTAGGCCGCACAATGCGGTTAAGCATATAGCCCCCCGGCATGGTATCGATTCTAAAAGGTTTATGAGTGGTGTAAAAGGGCATGGATGACAGCGAAGGGGAAAGGGTACTAATAGTAGCAGACTGGGATGCCGACGGTGTCGTAGCAGCTGCCCTTATGCTCTATGCCCAGGAGAGGGCTGGCCGCTTCCCCCTAGAGAACAGGATAAAGCCCGATCTCATGCCCGCCGGCCCCAGGAGCATATCCGAGGTCCTAGCAGAGGGTTGCTGGGACCACGTGGTAATTCTAGACATACCCTACACCCAGGAGGTAGAAGCCGTGCTATCCAGGCTGAGG
This sequence comes from Acidilobaceae archaeon, assembly GCA_027044005.1. Taxonomy (GTDB): domain Archaea; phylum Thermoproteota; class Thermoprotei_A; order Sulfolobales; family Acidilobaceae; genus S012-22. Next base: position 7,121 of record JALUDK010000045.1, read on the forward strand.
AGGGAATGCGGGGCCAAGATCTACTACTTTGACCACCACAACACCACCATAGAGAATATGCCGCTACTAGAAGAGAGGCACGACGCCTTCATAGTAGTAGGTAGATCACCCACCTCCGTCATAGTGCAGAGGTTCCTAGAGGGGCTGGGGGTCAAGCCCACCCCCAGGCTGGCAGAATTCGTAAAAGCGGTTAGCGTGCTCGAGGGCGGCTACAAGGGCCAGGGAAAGGCGTCGACGGGTATGATAAGCGTGGCGGCTTCAATATCAAAGAGCCTAAACCAGCTGAGGAGTAAGAGTGCATGGATAAAATATGTGAGATGGCTGGCAAACCCCCTACCCTTCGAGGATGCCTCACTAAGCCTAGGCAACTCCAAGGTAAACCTAGTGAAGTATGGGATGGAGGTCTCAAAGAAGAATGATGAAGAACTCAAGGATATAGCAATGGAGCTCGCGATGTCAGCCAAGAACCTGGGCTTCATAAGGTTCGTAGATGCCAGGGACAAGTGGAAGAGAAGGGGGAGCTCAGCCCTCACCTCCGCAATATACAGAGTACTCAACACTCCGGTAGCGGCACTCTACGAGAAGGATGAGGGGACACGCATACTAATAATAAGAGCCGGGGAAGGCTTCGCCCAAGACGTCATGAAGACGCTAGAAGAGATGGGGACGGTGGAGGATGTAGGGGGGCACGGTAACATAGCTGTAGCTAAGGTAAGAGACGAGGTCACCATAAAAAGGCTAGAGACCGCGCTTAGAAGGGCAGCATTCGAGGCAAACAGGAAGAGATTCGAGGCGGCACTAGACAAGTAAAAAACCCGATGCAAGCAAGCCATACAGCCGGATGACCGGAATGGCGCTGGCCTGCATAGCGGCCAAGATCCAGGAGCACCCCCTAGAAGTCGCCATACTACTACTATCAATACTCATCTTCTCAACGCTAGGAGCAACCCTGGGGCCGTACAGGACAAGCATAACAATAATGGGACTACTCCTCCTATACATACTACTCCAAGGAGCACCAACCCCCGTCAGGCTGATCCCACTAGCAGCGGCAGCGGCGGCACACATAGCAGCGGTGCTAGCCTACTACTCACACCCCCTCATACTCCCACTAGTCGTACTAGAGAGGAGCCCCACGCACGGCTACTCGATAAACATAGACATAATCCAGATAGCAATACTCTACGAGGCACGCCAGATCCTCAAGAACCCACCTATATGCGCAGAGAAGGAACCGGAAGACACAAAAACCCCACCCGAGGATACACTGGAACCCGGGGACCAGGCGCCGCGGTAGTATAGCCCGGCCCAGTATGCGGGCCTCTCGAGCCCGTGACCCGGGTTCAAATCCCGGCCGCGGCACCAAACCCCAAACCTGCGCGGGCCCCACAAAGGGGCCAGATCCTCACCATCCACGCAGCTAGTATAGGAGCCATTATGCTGCTCCTACGTTGGTAGTAGAGAGCAAGAATACCTGATGGGTAATATAGCGGGCCGGCTCCATGGCACCTACAGGGCTAAATTCATGCTTAAAATCCTCCCCGTAGGCCCTAGTTATACCGGATTATTGTTGGGTGTCCGGAATGGGAGACATAGTAGTACTGCTCAAGGCAGCGCTAAACCCGGAGATGGTTAGATCCAAGCCAGACGGCACTCTAGACCAGGACGCGATACCGCTCAAACTCTCGGATATAGACAGGAACGCCGTGGAGGAGGCGGCAAAACTAAAACAGAAGCTCGGGGGGAAGGTCATAGGGATAATGGTGCTTACAGTAGGGCCCATGGCCAAGAGGGAGAAGGACCTCAAGATGGCGGTACAGGAGGCCCTGGCGAAGGGTGTGGACGAGGCCATAGTTGTCGCTGACGACAGGCTCACTCCGGGAGACCAGGTGCAGACGGCAAAGATCATAGCAGAGGTCATACGCAATAGCGGGATCAATCCTTCCATAATACTAGCCTCGGAAGCCACTATAGACGAGACCACAGGCCAGATACCAGGCAGGGTAGCAGCAAAGCTAGGCCTACCCTACATAAGCTTCGCCAGGAGCATAGAGGTGGCAGACGGCAAGATCATAGCCGAGAGAGACCTAGAGGAGGAGCTGGAGAAGGTGGAGGCGGAGCTGCCGGTAGTGGTCAGCGTAACACAGGAGATAAACCAGCCAAGGCCGCCCACGCTCATACAGATTAGGAGGGCGGCCAGGAAGCCGCAGAAGAGGCTGGGAGCTGACGATGTGAAGCAGGCTATAGGGACCAAGAGGGTGATACTAGAGAGGAGGATCGTAACGATAAACAGGAAACAGCAGATAATAGAGGGGTCAAACCTAGAGGAGATAGCGGACAAGCTAATAGAGATCCTAGAAAAGGAAGGAGTCATAAAGCTCTAGCGGGGGTGGTGAAGGTGAAGGCCCTAATAGTGGCGGAGTACACTAGGGACGCGCTCGAGGGTATCAAGGCCGCTAAAACCCTGGCCACAGGCAGCACTATCCTACTAGTATTCGGCCCGGCCTCTACCGAGGCCGAGAACCTATCGGGACTAGTAGACAAGGTCTATACCCTACCGTCGAGAAACCCAGAGGCAGTATACAACGCTCTAAGAAGGGTCTACGAGGACGAGAAGCCAGACCTGATATTAGGAGTCGTGAGCAAGAACGTCAAGGACTCGCTCTCCAGACTAGCCGGGGCATACGACCTACCCATGAGCACAGAGGTGCTAGAGGCCAGCGTAGAGGACGGGAGCGTCAAGTACAAGAGGGGGATCCTCAGCGAGAGGGCCTACAGCATAGAGAAGGTGCCCATGCCGGCAATAATACTATTCAACCCTAGGATATTCGAGCCCGAAGAAGCAAGGCCCGGGGGAGAAGTAGTCAAGCTAGATGAGGGCGACACAAAGGTCAAGCAGATAGGGATATCCAAGAAGCAGCTGAGCGGCGTCAAGCTAGAGGAGGCAGAGATAGTCGTAGGCGTGGGCAGGGGCTTCAAGAAGAAGGAGGACCTAAAGCTGGCATTCGAGCTGGCAGAGCTACTCGGGGGCCAGGTCGGCGGTAGCAGGCCCATAGCGGCAGACTTCAAGTGGCTACCAGAGGATGCATGGATCGGCATAAGTGGCAAGAGGATATCCCCCAAGCTGTATATAGCAATAGGCATAAGCGGAGCGCCCCAGCACATGTCGGCGGTCATGGGATCCAAGGTAATAGTGGCTGTGAACAAGGACAAGAACGCCCCCATATTCAAGCAGGCAGACTACGGAGTGGTAGCAGACCTATACCAATTCCTCCCCATACTGATAAAGAAGATCAGGGAGCGTAAAGGCTAGCGGTGCGCAGGGTATGGCACAACCCCCAGATCTAGGGGAGCCCGTTTTAGGGGTAACCCTAACACTCCTCGCCATCCTACTAGCCGTCCTATTCCTACCATTCTTCTCGAGGAAGATAGAGGAAAACCTAGAACCATTCTTCCTAGTAATGGGTATCATAGGTGTGGCCGTAAACTACCACTTCGGAATCATAAACAGTGAGGAGCTGAAGGGCCTAGCTGCCAGGGCAGTGAAAACCCCGCTATCGGTATCAGGCCTACCAATAGGGATTACACAAGTAGTATTCATATTCGGACTCCTATTCCTATACTACCACAAGCCAATCTATAAACTAATAAACAGGCTCATAAGCAGAGTAGGGTTCACCTTATTCACGTTCATATTCATAACTATACTTGGACTTATATCAAGTATAATATCGGTAATAGTAACGGCAGTCATCCTAGCAGAGATAGTAGCAGCGATAAACATGCCAAGGGAAGCAAAAATAAAATTCACAGTATACGCCGCATTCGCCGTGGGACTAGGAGCTGCCCTCACCCCCGTAGGGGAGCCGCTAGCCACAATAGCGATCTCGAAACTAGGCGCTCCATTCGACTACCTACTCAGGCTACTAGGAGTGTATATAGTACCAGGGGTCATAGCAGTTGCAGCCTACGCCGCCTACACCCTGAAAAAGTATAGCAGAGACATACAGGGGGTTAGCGCGGTATACGAGGAGACCATAAGGGAGATAATAGACAGGACTATCAGGGTATTTGTCTTCGTGGCAGCCCTAGAATTGCTAGGCCATAGCTTCACCCCCATGGTTGTGTGGTACTTCTCTAAGCTACCACCAGAGGGGCTATACTGGCTCAACACGATCTCTGCTGTTGTTGACAATGCAACCCTAACCGCAGCGGAGATCGGCCCATTTCTAAGCGAGGAGCAGATCAGGAGCGCCCTCCTAAGCCTCCTCATATCAGGTGGCATGCTGATCCCTGGGAATATCCCGAATATTGTGGCGGCTGGCAGGCTCAAGATAACCATGAAGGAGTGGGCGAGGCTAGGCGTGCCATTCGGAGCCATCCTCCTAATAATATACTTCGTAATCGTAGAAGTACTAGGGATACACATAACACTCTAAAGTAGTAGAAGCCTATGACGGGTGGGCGGCGATGGTGCACCAGGACCCCCTAACCAGGATCCTCCTCCCCCTAGACTTCTCGCGCGTCAGCGAGCCACTCCTGGACTTTGCCACTAAGCTCGCAATAAAATACTCCTCAGAGCTCCTACTAGTCCATGTCATTGAGGAGAGTATAGTAGAGCATGTAGCGGCGGGATACGATGTAACAGGCTTCGTAGAGGAGCTAGAAGAGAAGGCGAGGGCTAAACTGGAGCAGTACGCCGACAAGGCTAGGAGCCAGGGTGCAAGAGCACGGGTTTACGAGAACATGATGGTGGGAGACCCGGCAGCAGTAATCGCCAATATAGCCTCGGAAGAGGGTGTCAGCGAAATCCTCACCGCATCGAAAGGATGGGGTATAAGGAGGCTCATACCCCTGGGAAGCACAGTGCGCCTACTCGCAGCGTTGAGCCCAGTACCCCTCATAAGGCTGAAGGCTGTGAAGGAGGGGGAGGAAGTCAAGATACTTGGCAGCCCGGAGGAGGTTTTCTCCCATATACTAGTGGCAGTGGATGCAATCGTTGCCAGTGCTACAGTAGAGTATGCAGCCAGCCTTGCAGCCAAGACCGGGGCCAGGATAACTGTGGCCCACGTAATCGAGAACCGCGGGGAGGCAGGTGATCTAAAGTTCGTGGATGAAGTGGTATCCGAGATCAGCCGTAGGGGGGTAGAGGTGTCCAGGGTGATAGTATCAGGCAAGCCATACAAGAGGATAATCGAGGTTTCGAGCCAGCTCGACGCATCATCAATACTTGTGGAGAGGAGGGTGACAAGCCACGTTCTCAGAGAGCTCCTGTTAGGCTCTACGCTAGTCAACCTGCTTAACAAGGCCAGCAAGCCTGTTATAGTAGTCCCCTCCCCGCAATCCTAGGCCCAGCCTCGGAGGGCTCCTAGTCATCACTTGATCCAGTGTCCACCACAATCCTCATAGGCTGGGCCCCAGGTATGCGGGGGGCATAGAGGAGCTAATATCTATAAGTACACAAGGAGTCCTTAGCAGTCTGCATGTATAGTAACCTTGATTTTCCCGTTATGGGGTATCCCCTGTTTGTCAAGCACATTCACCGCAGTATCTATTAGGTCGCGACTATTAATATCAAAGATCCTACCCGACTTTGTACATGCAATATTAATATGCGGGTGGGGCCTGTCTATCCTCATCCTCCCATCGACCTCTATAATTGATATGAGGCCAGCCTCCTCCAGCATCTTTATGGTATTATAGGTCGTGGAGACCCCTATCCCCGGTATAGCCTTCCTAGCCTCCTCCACGATCTCGTTTAAGGTCGGATGCCTGTCAATCATACTCATTATGATCCTCGTCAACACTATCCTCTGTGGCGTGAGCCTGGCGCTTATCTTGGCTAGCTCCTTGATAGGGTCTTCCATTACTCGGCCCCATGTAAACGTGTATACCCCGCTCTTATACGATTTTATATAGACAGGACAGAATAGTTGGCCCGTGGAGGGTTGCATGTATGAAGATATGGGGGATGGTGCTAGGGGGATTCCCACGATCCAGGTACGCCAGGTACGCATTGAGGGACCGCGAGAGGGGAGTGATACCGTTTAAAGATGACGTTGAAGCGATCGACAGGGCCTCAGTACAGGTTATAGGAGCGCAGCTAGTAGCGGGGCTCCCGGTGGTAGTGGATGGTATGATCGACTGGCACGACATCTTCAGGCCATTCGTAGATGCATGGAGGAATGTAACCGTCGACGGGCTCCTCAGATACTTCGACAACAACTTTTTCTACAGGATACCCGTCTTCACCGGCGAGCCGGATCCAAGGGAATACGTTACACCCAGAAGAGTACTCAGGTTCAAGGAGACCGCGGATCCAGCAACCCTAAAGGTAGTCCTACCCGGGCCAGTGTCGTTCGCGTTCATGTCTAAAAACAATAGTGGCCTCAGCAACGAGGAGCTTGCAGAGAAGATCGCGTACATACTGAGGGATGAGGCCAAGAAGGCTATAGAGGCGGGTGCGTCGCTAGTTCAAGTTGACGAGCCATTCCTAGCCGATATAGACGCGACGAAGGACCACGCGAGGCTGGCAGCCGAGCTGGCCGACAAGATAGTGGAAGGCATAGAGGACAAGGCTGTAGTAACGGTGTACTTCAACGTACCCGAGCCCAGCGTGTTCGAGGAACTACTTAACACAAAGGCTAGGTACGTGATGGTAGATGTGGTAGACGCGCCCGGGAGGGCGGAGAAGCTGATAAGAGGCACTGGATTCGGAAGCCACACGCCAGTGATAGGAGCGGTCGATGCCAGGAGGATTATAGATGATAAGCCGAGCTTCGTAGAGAAGTTCCTAAAGATGGTAGACTCAGGCGTCGACGAGGCTGTGGTAACAACATCGACATGGCTAGACCTGATACCATTCAGATATGCCCTCAGGAAGGTATATGTTCTCGGGAGGATCGTGGAGGAGCTGGCGGAGAAGAACGGATACGAGGCGTACACGATATGGAGGTGACCAGGGGAATGGCTGGGTATGAGGTGCCCAGGAAGTTCCTGACCACAGTAGTCGGGAGCTACCCCAAGATACCACCCGCCATGGAGCTAATAAAGAAGAGGAGGAGCGGGGAGCTAAGCGAGGAGGAGTTTAGGAAACTGATCAAGGGGCCCATAAGCGAGGCCGTTAAGGACCAGATCGAGGCCGGGATAGACATAATCAGCGATGGAGAGCAGTCCAGGGAGGACATGGTAGTCTACTTCGCCGAGAGGGTCCAGGGATACAGGCCCGGGGACTGGGTTAGGATATTCGATAACGTGTACTTCAGGAAACCGATCATCATCGGCGAGCTCAAGTGGACAAGGGAGATGATAGTAGAGGACTGGATATACGCTACCAGCATAAGCATGGGCAGGCCCGTAAAGGGTATCATAACAGGGCCATACACAATGATGGAGTGGAGCTTCGACCTAAAGTACGGTGACAGGAGGGAACTAATCATAGAGCTAGCCAAGATAATAAGGCGGGAGATCGACGAGCTAGTAGCACGCGGGGCAAGGTACATACAAGTAGACGAGCCAGCACTATCAACAAGGCCTTGGAGAGAGGAGGCAGAGCTCCTCAAGGAAGCGCTAGACGTCATATTCAAGGGCCTAGACGCAAAGAGGATAGTACACATATGCTACGGGCGCCTAGAAAAGATAATACCATACATACTAGACTACCCGGTAGACCAGTTCGACCTAGAACTGAAGAACAGCAACTTCAGGCTCCTCCCATACCTAAAAGAGTACGGATACGACAAAGAGCTAGGCTATGGAGTAGTGGACGTGCACAGCCTACAGATAGAAACAGTAGAGGAGATCAAGGGATACATAGACATGCTAATGAAGATGGACTTCATAGGACCAGAGAAGGTATACGTAGACCCAGACTGTGGCCTAAAGAGGCTGCCCAGAAGCGTTGCCAAGGCAAAAATGAGGAACCTAGCGGAGGCAGCAAAGCTTGCAAGAGAAGAATGGTAAATGGCTAGGCAAGCTACCATCAAAAACACTAGAAAAGATACTAACAGGTCCACTAGGCTCGGGAGGAGCCTCGACCGTAGTAGGACCCTCGATAGGGGAAGATGCAGCAATAATAGACATGGGATGCTGCGACCTAGTAATGCACGTAGACCCCATAACAGAGGCCGGAAACAGGGCAGGATGGCTGGCAGTACACGTGGCATCAAACGACATAGCAGTAACCGGAGCCAGGCCCCGATGGATAATGATAACGATACTAGCAAGAGAAGGAGTAAGCCTAGAAGAGATACAAGGCATAATCCACGAGGCAGTCAGAGCAGCTTCAGAGGTCGGGGCAGAAATAGTAGGAGGACACACAGAGGTAACACCAGGACTAGGCAAGACAATAGTACAAGCAACAGCAATAGGATACACCTGCAAGGGGTGTAGCGTCCCAACCTTCGGCGCTAGGCCCGGGGACCTAGTCCTCCAAGTGAAGCCAGCAGGCCTAGAGGGGACAGCAATAATCGCGACAGACTTCAGAGACACGCTAGAAGACATGGGCGTAGACAGGGAGATCCTAGACCGCGCATCCACATTCTACGAAAAGATAAGCGTTGTCAAGGAAGCCCTGGCACTAGCGGATAGAGGCCTAGTAACGGCCATGCACGACCCCACAGAGGGAGGCCTGCTCGGCGGGCTAATAGAGGTGGCCAAGGCATCCCACACCACCCTAATAGTCAGGGCCAGCGATATACTAGTAACCAGAGAGACGAGCATAATAGCAGAGGCATTAAAGATAGACCCACTAAAACTGATCAGCAGCGGCACTCTAATAGCGACAGTCCCCCGGAGGCATGCAGGGGAGGTATCCAGGGTCCTAGACGGGATGGGAGTAGAGCACAGGTTCATAGGAGAGGTAGCAGAGTACAACGGATCCTACTTGAGGCTCGAGGCAGAGGGAGCCTATATAGAATATAATGAGGAGCCTATGGATGAGATCACCAGGGTGATCGAGAAGTATGGCAAAGGGTAAGAAGAGGAATAAGAGGGTCTACAACTGCCCAGAACCCCCGTGCATACACGTGGTTGTAGACGAGAGGAAGGGGATCTTCAAGGTATTCGTAGAGGACTACGACCTCATCATACCAATACCTGTAGAGGAGATATCGAGAGCATGCAGGAGCCTAGAGGAGCTAGGCTACACGGGTAGGGAGGCCTACGGGGACGAGGTAGACTATCTAGCAAGAAAATACCTAGACGCCAAGCCGAAGGAAGACTAGAAAGGCTAGGCCAAGCCCTGCTCCTTCAACGAGTCAATCATAGCCCTCACAGACTTCAGGCTCTCCTCCAGCCCCCTCTTCTCCTCCTCATTTAACGGCAGCTCTATAACCTTCTTCATACCACCAGCGCCAAGTATTATCGGGACCTCGCCCACTATATCCCTAAACCCGTACTCGCCATCAAGGACAACGCTAGCTATAAACACCTTGTTATAGCCCTTCTTAACCGCCTCCGCCATGAGTGCTAGCCCAGCCCCCGGGCCGAAGTTGCTACTGTACCCCCTCAGCTCGGTAATCCTAGCCCCCGACTCAACGGTCTCCTTCACGATCTCCCTAATATCATCCTCAGAGAGGAGCGTAGTCAGGGGCGCCCCACCGACTGTAGACAGCCTCGGGACCGGGTACATCTTCTGGCCGTGCATCCCGAGCACTATAGGAACTATGGAAGCCGGGCTAATGCCTAGCTTGAGGCTGGCATAATATGCCAACCTACCTGCGTCGAGGACACCGCTAAAACCTATAACCCTACTCCTATCCCATCCAAGCTCCTTGTACATCACATAAGTCATAGCATCAACCGGGTTAGTTGTCAGGATGACGATAGAGTCCGGAGCATACCTCTTAATGTTCTTTGCAACCTCCTTTATTATACCAGCATTCTTGGCCAGTAGCTCCTCCCTAGTCATGCCAGGCTTCCTCGGGAAACCAGCCGTCACAATGACCAGGTCACTACCCTCCATATCCTTATAGTCGTTAGAGCCCTTTACACGGACACTCAAGCCCAGTATGGCTCCAGCATGGCCCAGGTCAAGAGCCTCCCCCTGGGGCCTACCCTCTATAATATCTATCAACAGTATATCATCGAGCTCCTTGAGCATCATGTAGTTAGCGGCAGACGTCCCCACACGCCCAGAACCAATTATGGTTATCAAGGGCCATGCACCAAGATACACTATATCTATTCCGAGTTAAAACATTCCACAGGGACAGGATTAAGTATACTAGATGTTGCCGAGGCTAAATAGTGGGCAAGCCTAAGCGGCTCCGGCATACGGCCATAAAACTGTAGACCCTCCACCACCCCCACAACACTATCCAGACTAGCCCCCCACACAATAATGTAGAGTCTACCCCTACGAGTAGCAACCTCCACAGCATCCTCCACAACCCTCAAAACCCTCAACCTAACCTCATGCATACCAACATTAACAACAGCAGAAGCAAGCCTAGCCAGCGACGGCCTATACTTATAGACAACCACCACGGGTACACCAGTAAGCCTGTAAATAGAGGCCGGAGACGCCAGATTAAAGCCGGCAATAGTAACAGAGTCCAGCATAACCAGATCAACAGGGCCAAACCTGCCCAGCCCAGCGACAAGGTAAGAGATCACACTA
>JALUDK010000045.1:17751-19504 GCA_027044005.1 Acidilobaceae archaeon
CCAAAGTATAGCCTCCACCAAGCTTGGCTACAACACCATCATCACACGCCACCACCCCCCTTGCCAAGGGCATCCCTCTCCACGTCACCCATCACAGGCTCCAAAGCAGGATCCTCCCAAAGACTAGCAACTATAATACCCGGATCCGCCGCAAGCTCTATAATCCTAGTCTTACCATACCTCCCTCTGCTAATAACCCTAGCAGACACGATCCCAAGCATCTCCAACTCACCAATCAAGCCACTAACCCTACGCTGAGTCACATGCTCAATACCGATCCTCCGGGTAAGCTCCTGATAATAGTTATACACATCCCCCGTCGTCGTATAGGTGCGCCCACCCATAGTCAACGCAGCTATAGAGGCTAGGACAAGCTTCCCATGCAAGGGTAGAGTCTTCACAACCTCAGACACACGATCCCTCTCAATCTCCATCCTAGCCGCCATAACATGGCTCCTAGTAACCCTAGGGTCACCACGCCTCTCAGCTATCTCCCCCGAAACCCTCAGCAGATCCAAAGCCCGCCTAGCATCACCATGCTCCCTCGCAGCCAATGCGGCGCAAAGAGGTATCACCTCATCATCCAAAACACCAGGATGAAAACTCTCCCTAGCCCTCGCCTCAAGTATATCCCTCAGCTGCCCCGCATTATACGGGGGAAACACTATCTCCTCCTCCCCAAGACTACTCCTAACACGGGGATCAAGGCTCTCCATAAAACTCACACTATTAGTAATGCCAACAATAGAAACCCTAGCCCTGCCAAGATCCTCATTAATCCTAGAGAGCTTATACAAAACATCATCACCATACCTCCTAACAAGGAAATCAACCTCATCCAACACAATAACATAAACCCCACTACGCCTAGACAAGGCCCTCACAATACGGAAGAAAACCTCGCCAGTAGACAACCCAGTAAAAGGAACCCTAACACCAATAGACTCCGCAATATCAGCCAAAACCCTATAAGGAGTATCACGATGCCTAACATTAACATAAATACCAGTAACCGTAACCCCCAGGCTAGAAGCCTTAGAAGTCAACCTCCTAATAACATGCTTAACAACAGCAGTCTTACCAGTACCAGTCAACCCATAAATAAACAAATTACTAGGCCTCTCCCCCCTCAACGCAGGAGCCAGAGTCTCAGCAACCCTCCTAATCTGAACATCCCTATGAGGAAGCTCATCAGGAATATAATCAGGCAAAAGCCTATCCCTAGCCCTAAAAATCCTAGACGAAACCACCGCCTCAAAAATCTCATCCACAGACACAAGCCTCCACCTGCTCCAAAGGAAACATATCTAAACCAGCAACCCAAAACCAAGAACAACCCATAAAAACCAGAAAAACACACACCCTCACCCCCTAAATACCCAAAACCAACCAAAACAAATACACCGAGCCACAGGAGCCAACCACCCCAAAACACCGCCAGGCGGGACACACCCCCGCCGAACCCCGGAAGTTGTGGTGTGGTGGCTCCTGTGCCCTGGCCCTTGGGGTGTAGGCTGGACTCCCGGGGCCTGGGAGCCCCGCTGGGCCGCGCCCAGCTGGGCGCGCGGGCACAATAGGCACAATACAACCAACCCAAGCCCAAGGGGCCACCCAGAAAAACATGCCGCCAGGCCCCCAGGGGGCGGAGACGGAAGCCCACAAGGGCTCCGCCCTCCCCCAATTACCTCACCGGGGCCTGGCAGGCGCTAGTACAGGGTCGGCCCGCAGGGCGGGGCCGGGTTGGTTGTATTGT
>JALUDK010000046.1 GCA_027044005.1 Acidilobaceae archaeon
TAGCTGGTAGATCTCCAGGTCCTGCATAGCCGGGGCCCTGGCGGTGCCCATTGTTAGGTTTAGGAAGTAGATCTTGGATAGGAGCCTCTTGTAGGTCTCCGCCTCCAGCTCGGTAGCCCTCACCACGTCTATGATGTGGACTCTCCTCCTCTGGCCTATCCTCCACACCCTCCCGATCCTCTGCTCCCTCTTTATCATGCTCCACGGGACCTCGTAGTTCACCAGCACGTTGGCCCCCTGTAGGTTTAGGCCCTCCCCCGCAACGTCGGTGGTTATAACCACTGTCTTGATGTAGGGGCTGTCAGCGGTGGCGTCGATGAGTCCCTTGGCTGCTGGTATCATCCAGGTGTTATCGCTGGAGAGGTACACTAGGAGTAGCCTCCCCTTCCCAGCGTGGTAGTACCGTGTGTACCCTGCTATCCTCCTAGCCTCATCCTCCCCTGCGTGGAGGAGGTGGGATACGACGTTGACCACCTGCTGTGGGGGAGCCTCCTTGACCCCGTGGTTGGCGAGTAGTCTGGGTATGGTTGATTGTATATAGTAGAGGGTGTCCTTGTACTCTGTGAAGACGAGCATGTTGGGCCTAGCCGTGTCCTCCTCCCCCGGTATTAGGGGGTCCCTCGTCGACGCTATGGCTGCGAGCATGCCTGCCAGCATCTTGAGGGTGGAGTCACCCTTACCCGCTATCTGGTTTGCAAGGCTCAGCATCTCCCCTACCCTAATCCTCGACGCCTCGCTTAGCCCCTCGAGGTGTAGGGATAGGAGGGCCTCCTCGTACTCGTCTGCCTCAAGTGCCTCCTCGCCCTGGGGCTCGCCCTCGCCATCCATGTAATCCTCCAGCGCCGTGATAGCCCTGTTGGCTGCCTCGAGGGAGGGCTTGGTCCTCCCCTCCAGGATCCTGTGTAAGGTCCTTGCTAGGCTGATCGGGCTGCTCAACGCCCTCTTGACTAGTATAGCCCTGAGTAGCCCTACCTCGGGGCCGGCGCCGAGCTCGCGGAGCACCCTCACGGTCCACTGGTATACTAGCTGGTATAGCCTGGCCTCCTCGGTGGTGGGTTTGACCATGAATAGGTGGAACCTTGCATCCGGTATCCTGGAGAGGGGATCGTCTAGGTGCCTTAGGTGCTCCTTCCCCCTCCTGACTATGTACGCGCCCCTGAGGGCCTTGAGGGTCTCCAGGGACCTTTGGTCTAGCCTGTCTACCAGGCTGGCGGCCTTCCTGGAGTAGTCTATCCCGGGGTCTATGAGGGATAGCCTGGCCAGCAGGTCCCTTGCATACCCCCGGGTCGGGGTTGCTGAGAGTAGTATACAGTGCCTGGCAGCCCTGCATAAGCGGCCAATGTGCTTGAACCTTAGGGTCTCCCTGCCCCCGGGTGTGATGCCGAGCTTGTGCGCCTCATCCACTATGACAAGGTCCCAGGGTATGGTTGAGACCACGTCGAAGTGCCGTGTCTTGCCCCGGGACAGCTTCAGGGTGTCCATGCTCCCCACATACACGCCCCGCACTATGGAGGGATCCATCCTGGCAAGGTCCTGGATCGCCCTCGGGTCTAGCACCCTGGCATCTATCCCAAGCCCCCGGGCGTCCCCGTTGACCCACTGCTCCACCAGGTTTGGGGGGACGACTATGAGTATGCGCCTAAGCCCGAGTATGCTCCACGCGTACTTTACGAACCTCAGCGCCTCCACGGTCTTCCCAAGCCCTATCTCATCCGCTATAAACAGCCTCAGGGGGTGCACGCTGAGGTACCTAGTATACAACGCCACCTGGTGGGGGAGGTTGATGTACCCCCCGGCACGGGCGAACCCCACGCTGTGCCCATGGCTAGGGTATAGATATAGGTTTGTGAAGGGGTTGTAGACCAGCGACTCTGCCAACACACCTACTACCTGCATCTTCCACTGGTCAAGGCTCAACTGGTACCGAGCCCCCCGGCTAACGCTCGAAGTACGATATGCCAGTGTGGCAAGGATTTATACTTAGCTATGCAGGGTCTAAGCCTAGGTATTTCCTGATTATGGAGGTATATAGGTTAAACACTGTGGTATCCCGTAGCTTGCCCATCCTGGCTAGAACCCTAGTTATAGGGATGCCACAGTACTTAGCGCTGGAACCTATGGGTGTTGCTAGTGTACCGCCAGCTCCTGCGCATGAGGCTACAGCGGCTATAACTATTAGTTTCCTCATTGTTGCGTAAAACCTGTGCTCTTTCTCGGGGCAGCTGGGGCAGTCAATTATTTTCTTGAGGTCCTCGTAGCTGATATTAAGCTTACAGTCATAGCCTTCCTTTAGCATAGCTAACAGGACGTCTTCAACCGTACCGCCAACGCGTTCGCCCTGCCTGACTGCCCATAGTAAAATGGTGATGCTATTATCGTAGCCTTTAAGCCTAACATGCAACCCCAGGGGAGCGTCATAAGTGCTGGGCTGGGGCTTGATCTCGGCGATTAGGGCGTCATGGATACTATTCTCTATGATCTCCTTTATCTCGACTATCCGGGTATAAGCATCGGCATCAGCGTCTACAAACACAATTGACCTGCTAGGCATGCTATAGCTGCTCTCATCAGCCTCCTCTGTGAAGCGTCTAAGAGGGCTTATCGCTCTCTCTATGGTTGCACGCCATCCTCTACCTATCTCATCCTGGATATTGTCGTCGCTTACCCCGATCGCTGTTAGCAGGAAGCGGCCTAATGCTATATCTAAGCAGCCCTCCCCGTATAATGCTATAGCCATTCCTGCTATCCCTCAATACCGTTGTTTTCCCGCATGGACGGCCTCCATGTTAGTCCTGAAGTTATGTCTATTTTTCCACGGTATTCCTTCGTATTATCTCTGTATTATTCTGTAGGTTAGTCTTGGATCCCTAGTTCCTGCTATGTGATTTATAGCGTCGCACCCGTCATATGCCATATACTTTAACTCGTTATCCTCTTTAACTAGTATTATTAGGCGTATAGGAACGTTCAGGAGGCTATCCGTGCACTCGTTGGCCATTTCAAATAGCTCGTATCGGTCGGTTGTTGCCATATCTGGGTCGATCGCGGCGGAGGCAAGTGCAGTCGCGGCCTCTAGGCTCTGGCTAGTGGCGATAACCTGTCTGCTCCCCATTACCTTCACTAGGTTGGAGCTTACTTGGCGTAGTAGCTCGGGGTGCATCGCGCTCTCGATCTCGTCGATCAGCAGTATATCGTTTACTAGTGTTAGGAATAGGATCTGGAAGGCCCGTTGCAGGCCCCTGCCTACGGAGTAGAAGATTGAGGCCTCCCTGTCCCTGTGCTTCACTATGACGACTGCCCTGTTCCACGCATCTATGCTAAGATCGAGTTTGTATGATCCCTCGCTTAGGCTGATTGTTATCTCGTCTACTAGCTCCGGGTTTTGGCGTTTTAGATGCCCTATTATAGTGTCGAAGCTGTTGTAGGGCATAATACCGCTTGGTATTGCCCCGATTTTTACGTTGGACTCGTGGCAGTCTTTCCCCATTATATTGATGTTGATTGTCATGTTTCCGTTTGACTTGAAGGTGTGGATTAGGTTACAGTTTCTGCTCTCCGAGCTGATAGTGATGTTTGCCGTGTTTATCATTATGTTGCCGAAGGATTCTATCGAGTCGCTTACACTGATTTTAGCGCAACTGTCATGGGTTTGGGATATGCTGTCTACTAGGGTGAGGCATACTCTAGCCTCTTTATTGGCTAGGCTGTAGAATGCATGGTGTATGCTTCCACGTGCGGATTCATATATCTGGATGTATGTGTAGGTCTCTCTAACGTTAGTATGGTTTAGGATTAGTGGTAGGATGATTGATTCGAGTAGTGTGGTTTTGCCCGAGTTGTTTGGCCCAAGTATTATGTTTAGGCCCGGCTTGAATTTTACTGTTCCAGATATTCCCCTAAGGCTCTTTAAGGTTACTTTTTCTACATAAGTCATAATGTTTGCCCCTGATAGTTGCTATGGGGCGTGCAGTATAATAACACTTATCACAGGGATGCGGCCCAAGGTGTGATAATGCTTACCTCTATGGTATGACCCTGCTTCTCCCCTCTCTTCTCGTTTGAATGTGTTATTGTTACCTGCATGCCGCTGTACCCGCCTAGCGGGTCCTGCTCGAGTACTATGCTATACTCGGGTGCCTGCTCCGCCATGCCTTTATTCACGTGCCTCCTCTCCATTCCCTTCTCACCCCCAGGGGGCCTCCTGCGTGTACGGGTGTGCCCCCACTTGGGCTCCTGGGCCCTAGGTTGCCAGGGCCTTGTCCTCCCGCTTTCCATGCGTGTGTGTTGTGTTTGGGGCTTATATATCTCGGTCGTGTTAGCGTAGGTTGCATATTGTTTGGAGTATCTTTGTTGTCTTGTCCGCTGGGCGGATCGTGTATTTGGGCTTGAGCTCTTGGTGGGGGGCGTAGAGCTGTAGGGTCTCCTGGATCAGTGCTAGGGCGAGGGCGTCGGGGGTGGCGGCTCCTATGCACTTCTCCAGGCGCCGGAACCTGGAGGGGCTCCTTATCCTCCGGGCGGCGTAGAGGTATGCCAACACCAGCTCCCTGGCCAGGAGCGTGGACTTCATCATAACCAGGAGCCCCCTCTCCGCGTGCAGGGTCTCCTCCCTCAGCCACGAGCTAAGCCTAGGCACCCTAGCCAGCCCATCCCTCTTAAGCTCACCCGGGAACGGCGGGGGCACCACCACCGGCCTGGGGAGCACGTTATACGCTGTGAAGCGGGGGGTGCCGCGGCGCCACGCCGCCACGAAGACCGGGTAGCCATCCCTAATGTAGTCCTCCACGCTCATCCTCGCCTGTAGCATCGGGCCCTGGCCCCCGTTTAGGTATTGCCCTCCGGGCGGGGTGTAGGGGGGTGTAGGGGTGTAACACCGTGGCTCCCCCTTAGACCTGTCTGCACTCTGTGAGGGTTAGGCTGATAGTTAGGGTGTTGCCCTGGATTGGTGTGGCTCTCAGCCCACTTGCAAGGTCCTCGGGGCTTATCCTATCCCTACCGTGGAGGATCGCCTCTATCCTGACCTCCTCCACCCCGGCCCCGGCGGCTGCTGCGACGTCTATGAAGGTCCTCAGCGTCTTCATGAGCTCCTGCGTCCTAGCGTTCCTGAGCGTCAGGCTTATTCTGAAGTCCCCCGAGGAGGCGGATAGGGTGGCGTTGTAGCTTGGCTCTGCTGCCTCCAGCCTCCTGGCTATGCTGATTAGGGCGTTGTAGTTTGCCTGTAGCTGCTGCGGCTGCGCCCCGGGCCTGGCCTCGATCAGTAGGCCCTCGATCCTTATGGTTGCATCCTGGGGTGTTAGGGCCCCTAGGCTAGTGTGTGGGATCGTCTTCCTGGTGCAGGTGTAGCCCTCCTTGACCAGCTTGAGGGTTTTCACCTTCCTCTCGTACTGGTCCCCGGGGTAGTGGCCCCTAGCGTACACCTCTATAACATACTCGCCAGGGTCCACGGGTATGGGCAGCTCTAGTACGGCCTCGTCCGTGAAGCTCCTCACCCCGGAGGAGTTTACCACCTTCTCATCCCGGGCCACCAGCCCACCGTCGGGGCCCCGCAATACAGCCCAGACCTCTATCTTGTGGGGATAATCGCTGGAGGAGGCCCTGACCCTCAGGGTTAGGGTGCCCGAGGCCCCGCTCTTGTACCTCAGCTCCTCGTCCCCGGCAGGATCTACCAGGCTGATTTCGTAGGTCTTCTCCACCACGTGCTCGGTGTAGACTATGTACGACCTAAGCAGGCCCTTGTAGAGCATCATCTCGTTCCCACGGTGCAGGGTGTAGAACCTGTCCAGCTCCTCAACCGCCCTCATATCCCTGTCAACTAGGTAGTACTTCCTGTAGACCTCCACATCGCCCCTCTTGAGGGGCTTCCCCTGCTCCTCGAGTAGGGATTGGATGAGCCTATCTACAACCAGTAGGGGGTGGACCAGGCTCCCTCGGAGGCTTCCCCCGGGTGCTAGTATGCCTCTCAGCTCGGCCTCGCTGTACT
>JALUDK010000047.1 GCA_027044005.1 Acidilobaceae archaeon
CAGGGCCAATAGCATGAAGTGCTGGGGCATCCGCCTGATACCTCTAACAACACCGCCAAAACCCTGCCCCCGATGCTCGGGAAGCCCAAAGACGGCTGGAGCTACCAGTAGAGACAGGAGGGCCACCAGCCTAATAGTAGCCCGGTAGGCTTCAACTATATCCACTCCATGGACCTCAGAGTAGTATACAGGGGCCCACCCAGAGAAGCTGCCCAGGGCCCCGCCAAGAGATCCAGCGGCAGCGTAGTGGCTAAGGTTGTAGTGCAGCCTAGAGTCCTCCCCGATCCTAGACAACAGGGCCTTGGTGCTGGTTCCATAGAACCCGTTGGATACGCCCATGAGCGTCGCTCCTGATAGGAGCAGTAGCCACTCGCCAGTGCTTATGAGGTAGAGGCTTACGGCGTATGCAAGCAGGCCTGCGCCCAGCACCCTGCGGGCTCCAAGCATGTCGCTCAAGATGCCGGCCGCCATGGTTGCCAGTGCGCCCGATATAACGCCTACACCGCCGAGTAGGCCATACTCAGCGCCACTATAGCCGAGGCTCCTTAGGAAGGGGGCCTGGACGCTCCATAGCAAGCCCCACGAGAGTCCTAGTGCTGCTGAGAGTACTAGCAGGCTCCTTGGCATGTCGCCCGTGGCGGCCACCCCATAACCGGGGGTCCAGAACGGGTTAATATCGGGTAAAGATATATCTAAAGGTGTAACAACGGGACCCCGAGACCCCCCCGGGAGTCCCATTAAAACCTGAGGAAACACACGGGATAGTGCATGGGGATGACGAGGGTTAAAAGCGGCGACCCGGGCACGGCTGGGGATGAACGTGGCCAGGACAGCTGACCCGGAAGTAAGGGGGCGATGACCTTAACCCCGGGGCCGATCAAGGTGAGGACACACGAGCGTAGGGAGCCTACCCAATCCAAGTCCCGGCACAAGATGTACCTAGCCTTAGGGGCCATAGTACTGGTAGCCCTAACAATACTAGGTCTCAGGCTAGTCGTAGGGCCCCTACCAGTAGTGATCGACATAATACTCTCCATACCGCCAGGAATGCTTCTACAGGTACTCGCATTCATAGTGGCTGGGGAGGCGGTGAGGGCAGCCAGACTCGTGGTCCTAGCCAGGCTCATGGGCCACAGGCTGGGCCTAGCCGGAGCGCTTATAGCCAGGCTCGTCGGCAGATGGGCAGCTCTACTCTCGCCAGCCTCCTCAGCCAGCACACCACTAAGGGCAGGAGTTATTGGGGCATACTCCGGGATGAGTATAGGGGCTGCAACCGGGCTAGCTATTATAGAGACTATCTACGACCTTATACTCCCCGTCGCCATGGCCCTCATAATCGGGCTGGTAGGCCTGCCGGAAACATGGATACTCCTCCTGGTATCAGCCGTGGTGGCAGCGCTATGGATTCTAGGGGTAGTCTTCGCCAGGACTCCAACAGTGGAGGAGATGGTTCTCAGGATTACCGGGAGGAGGGAGTGGTGGTGCTATGCAAGGAGGCAGAGGCTCGTATTCCTGGAGATACTCAGGGGAGGGGTATCTGCGCGGATCCTAGCGCCGGGCCTGCTCCTAACACTAGTAGCTCACGCATTGGAGGCGCTAGCAGTGGGGGCGGCCTTGAGGTGGAGTGGAGAGTTCGTATGGTGGTTTATAGTACTTGAGGTCTCGTATGCACTATCAATGGCTCCAACACCCGGGGGCGCCCTAGTGTTCGAATACGGGCTAGAAGCGCTGCTGGACCCGAGGGAGCTGGTGGCCTGGAGGGCATCGTTCATCATAGCAGGCTTGCTACCAGGCACCCTAATCCTGGCGCTAGTGCCCAGGATGAGGGCCTACCTGGCAAGTGTGGCTAAGGGGATCGAGGACTGCGGCTACAATGGGTCCCACTCCAGCTCAACGCCCCCACGGGACTCCCTATAGTATAGGGTGGGGATCCCGTGGAGGCGTAGCCTGGATCTTAGAGCCCTATCGCTGGTCGCAACCACCACCTGGGCCCCACTATGCTTGAGCTGGAGCGCGGCGGCCTCCAACGAGTCGTCCGCATCCCCGCTCCCGCCCCACTCGAGCACTTTGACCCCAAGCCTGTCGAGCAGGCTGAGTGCAGCCCTAGCGGCTCTCCTTGTGGAGGGTTTACCTAGGATGGCTAGTTTCTCTAGCTCCTCTACAACCTTGCTGGTTGTCGCTAGTTGGGGGTAGCCTGCTTCTTCCAGGAGTGTTGATGGAGGTATTAGGCCCTGGGCCATGTAGATGAGCGTGTTGGTGTCTAGGAGGGCTATTCTCTTAGTATGCCCCAGCCTACCAGCCTCCATCTCCCGTGGATCCTCCTGCTTATTGCGACCCTGGCTCCATCCCAGCCTACTACTGGCCTCCTTAGCCTGACCTCTACGGTGTCCTTGCTAACGCTTGTTGCCGTGCCTAGGGTTATGGCTGTGCCTACTGTTAGCATTAGCATTTCGCCCCTCCGTATGGGTTCGACCCTGACCTCCTCCTTCATGCCCACGACCCTGTCGAGCAGGTTGTACTCGATCCGTAGGGTATCTAGTACGGGGGGCGTCTCCCCGGGCCTGCCGACGATGTTCCCGACTAGGTTGTCGGATTTTGTTATGGAGGGGTCTAGGCTTGTCCCTATAGCTACCAGGCCCCCGGGCTTGGCCTCCTCTACCTGTATGTTGCCAAAGCGGAGGCTCTCTATCCTGGTGTATAGCGGGGTGTACTCTATCCTCCCTCCTGGCTTCTTGATCGCCAGGCCGGGCTTAATCTCGATCTCGTCTCCGACCTTGAAGATGCCGTGCATTATGGCACCTCCTATGACCCCACCGACTAGCCTCTCGGGAGGGGTTCCAGGCTTGTTTACGTCGAAGCTCCTCGCTATGAACATTAGGGGAGGCTTGTCTAGGTCCCTCTCGGGCGTGGGCATGTACTCCTCTATAGCTGCTAGGACTGCATCGATGTTAGCCCTTTTGAGTGCGCTGACTGGTATGATAGGGGCTCCCTCCGCTATGGTGCCCTCTATGAACCTCAGTATCTCCTGGTAGCTCTCCCTGGCCCGCTCAGGGCTTACAACGTCTACCTTATTCTGGACTATCACAATGTTCTTTATGCCTATGATCTCGAGCGCGACAAGGTGCTCCCTAGTCTGGGGCTGGGGGCAGGGCTCGTTGGCAGCAACTACTAGTATTGCTCCATCCATCAGGGCGGCGCCGCTGAGCATTGTAGCCATGAGTATCTCGTGGCCGGGGGCGTCCACGTAGGAGACTCTCCTCCTAAGCCGGGGCGTGGCCTCGCTACTACACTCGCACACGGGCTCGGGACTGAACTTGTCGGGGAATCCGCATCCCTCGCACTCCCATATCTCCCCATCCGCGTATCCAAGCTTGATCGTCATGCCCCTCTTGATCTCCTCGCTGTGCCTCATGGTCCAGATCCCGGTGAGGGCCTGGACTAGCGTTGTCTTGCCATGGTCTACATGGCCCACTACACCCACATTAAGCTCGGGCTGCCTCTTATCGCTGGCCAGCACCAGTCACCCATTGAAGGGAAGGGCGGGCCTCACAGCTAAATAAGTACGCTACCGGGCTCATGCATTGCTACCTTTCCCGACTCTATCCAGGCAACGCTGTCGGCAAGCTCGAGCGTGTATAGCTCCTCGTGGCCCGCGATAGCGATCCCTATACCCTCCCCTCGTAGCTCCCCGAGTAGCTCTGCCAATAGGCGCCTCCTGGCCCTGTCCAGGTGGGAGAAGGGCTCGTCTAGGAGCAGGTACCTTGGCTTCAGGACCAGGGCCCTGGCTATTGAGACCATCTGGGCCTGGCCAGCAGAGAGCCTGCGCGCATCCATGCCCAGCATCCCATTGAGGCCTAGCCCCTCTACAACACGATCCAGTGCATCCCTGGCCTGCCTGGGCTCAGTACCACGGAGCCTGAGGCCCAGAAGCAGGTTATCCATAACCGTGCCCCTAACCATGACTGGCTTCTCCGACACATACACCGCAGCCCTCCTAGCCTGGAGCCTCCTAGACTCGTCCATGGCCCAGATGTTGGAGCCCTCGTAGAGGACCTCGCCTCTACCCGGCTTGATTAGGCCAGCCAGCACCTTCAGCATACTCGTCTTCCCACTACCGTTGGGCCCCATCAGGGCTACTATCCTGCCGGGGGCTAGGGTGAGTGAAGCGCCTCTGAGCACCCACTCCTGGCTGGGGGTGTAGCGTAGCCACACCTTCCTGGCCTCTATCATCCCCTTCCACCCAGTAGCCTTGCAGCTATCGAGAATCCTAGGGAGAGGGATAGTAGCACTGCTCCGAGCCTTATCGCATCGCCGTATTCCCCCATAGAGACCTCTAGTGCTATGGAGGTGGAGAGCGTCCTAGTGTATCCCTTAAGGTTGCCACCCACTAGTAGCGCTATGCCGAGCTCGCCTACGGCCCTGGAGAATGCCATCGCCATAGATGACGCTATGCCGGGTAGGCTCTCGGCTAGGGCTAGCGTCATGGCTTGGATCCTGCTCGCGCCTAGGCTGGCTGCGAGCTCGCCGTAGGTGTCTATCGAGGCCTTTAGTATACGGTGGCTCGCCCCCACGATCAGGGGGGTTACCAGCACCGCTTCTCCAAGGATTATCGCGGTGGGTGTATAGAGCAGGTTGAGGCCGCCTAGCGGGCCCTGCTTGCTTAGCAGTAGGTAGAGGAGCAGGCCTATGAGGACCGTGGGGATCCCTACTAGGGCCTCGAACACTGCTGCAAGCGTCTGTAGCCTCCTGGAGGCTATCAGGTATGCTATGGGTATTCCCCATAGGGATGCTAGTATGGTGGCTGTCGTGGAGATGTATAGTGTCCTAGCCGTTACGCCTACTAGGTCCTCCACTCCTATCCCCTAGCCAGCCTACCCCACTCTTCCTTTAGCCAGTCCAGCCTGTCCTTGGCGGGGTAGAATAGGGGCTGGCCATACTCCTCCACGCCGTAGGATGCTATGAGGTCCTGCCTCTCCCATAGGAAATCCATGAACTTCCTGGCAGCGTCGGCCTCCTCACCGGTGCATGATGAGACTAGGTAGGCGCTATATATGTTGAGTAGCTCGCTCGAGTTGTAGTACAGCTCCACTATGCCGGGAAGCCTGCCCTCGGCCTCGAGCTTCAGGTAGGTGCCTATATCGCTGAGCGTATACGCCCCCAGCTCGCTGGCTATAACTAGCGTCTGGGCCATCCCCTGCCCACTCTCCTTATACCATTCTCCCCGTGGCGTTACCCCGGCTAGCCTCCATAGGCTCATCTCCTTGACGTGTGTACCTGAGTTGTCGCCCCTACTCACGAAGACTGCCTCGCCCCTAGCCCCGGCCTCCGCTATCCTCCTGAAGGCCTCAACTGCGCTAGATGCATCTCTAACCTTAGCCGGGTCGCTGGGCGGGCCTGCTATTATGAAATAGTTATACGCTATGATCCTCCCCTTGCCTAGTACGCCCTTCTCTATGTACTCCCTCTCTAGGCTGGGTGCGTGTACCAGGGCAAGGCATGCGTCACCCCTCTCCGCCCTCTTCAGGGCCTCACCTGTGCCTACTGCTATGAACTCTACGAAGACCCGGGGGTTCTCCTTGGAGAACTCGTGGGCTATGAAGTCTAGTAGTCCCGTGTTGTATAGGCTGGTGGTTGTAGAGACCCGTAGCTCGACCTCGCCAGGTTTGAGTATGTATGATGCGGCTAGGGCGGCAGCTATAACTACTAGGACTAGGGGGAGTGTATAGTTGAGGCTGGCTAGCATACTTCGCGCCATGCAGGGCCCCGCCCCGGATTCTATAGAATGTTAAGGGCTTTAAGCGTTATCCGGATACGTAAAACGGTTAACGGATCCCCGTGGTGGCGGCATTGCTAAGGCCCAGGGTGAAGCTTGTCCTGGAGAAGGATGGCGTGGAGGTTGTAGACGAGGACCTAGCACTCATACTAGAGCTAGTAGAGGCGAGGGGGAGCATACTAGCCGCGTCGAGAGAG
>JALUDK010000048.1 GCA_027044005.1 Acidilobaceae archaeon
GGCTCCCCTATGAGGAGGAGCTTGGAGCCGTAAACCCTAGACGCGGCAGCCAGCCCGTGGAGAGCCTCGCCCAGCGTCTCTATGGCTCCATCGCCAAGGCCGGGGAGGGCTACAATATGGGCCCTACTCCTAAGGAGGGGAGCCGCCTCGGCTAGGCTACTTATACTATTGGCCATAGGTATCCCGGCTGCAACCATCGGACCACTATGGCTCTTAGAGGCCTCGAGTAGGATGTGCTCCGTACCCCCGGTAGCGAGCACCACCGCCAGGCCCCTACACCCACGGGGCACCTCCCCGGGGCTAGTCGCTATGGATAGCCTGGCATCAAGCCCGCCCGCCGCCTTCTCGGCGGCCATCATCACCCTCGCTACATGCCTAGGATCATGCTTCTCGCTGGCCGCTACAACTATACAGAGATCCAACCCTACAGGAACCCCCAGGCTATAATCCTATCCCCCCGGGGGTATATGTGTAGTAGGGATATATTCTACACATCCAAGCATGCAGGACCCGAGTAGACCTAATATTGCCCCACAGCCAGTCTAACAAAACCCGGGAGGGAATAGCAGAGTAAGATCCTGGGGGTAGCACTGGGATGCCCGCCAACCTGACAGCGGAGGCGAAGGCCAAACTGGCTAAGTACAGCGAGGCCAAGACTATAGAGGAGAAGATCAAGGCACTAGAGGAATTCCTATCCGTGGCGCCGAAGCACAAGGGAGCAGAGAACCTACTACTATGGGCCAGGAGGAGGCTAGCCGAGCTAAGGGAGGAGCAGGAAGCCAGGAGGAGGAAGAAAGCGGGGGGCGGAGGGCCCAGGATATTCGTGGAGAGGGCAGGAGCAGGCCAGGCCGTGCTCCTAGGCCCACCCAACTCGGGGAAGAGCAGTATCCTGGCAAGGCTAACCAACGCTAAGCCTGAGATAGCGCCCTACCCCTTCACGACCCAGCTCCCCATACCAGGCATGCTAAGCTATGAGGACGTTCAGATACAGCTAGTCGACACGCCCCCACTACTACTAGACCAGCCGGACTCCCCGGTGAACAACAGGGTGCTCGGCGTCGCTAGGAACGCTAACATACTCATACTAGTCGTAGGCCTAGACGACCCGGACCCCGTGGGCACCACTAGGAGGCTCCTAAGCCTACTCGAGGATAGGGGAATACTGGTCACTAGGGCCCGTGGCCTGGTTAGGGTGGCGAAGAGTAGGCAAGTCACCGGGATCAAGGTCCAGGGGTCCGGGAGGATGATCGGGTTCACGGAGGACGATCTAAAGAGGCTCCTATCCAGCTATAGGATATACAACGCGGTGGTGGAGATCGAGGGCGAGGTAACCCTAGACGACGTGGAGGCAGCCATATTCCAGCAGAGGATCTACAAGCCCTCAATAATGATACTAAACAAGGCCGACCTGCCCCACAGCAGGGAGGCAGTCATAGGGGTAAGGAAGCTCCTGCCCAGCGACGTGCCCTTACTAGTCGCATCGGCCAAGACCGGGAAGGGCCTAGAGGGCCTAGGGGAGA
>JALUDK010000049.1 GCA_027044005.1 Acidilobaceae archaeon
CCCGTGCTGTATACCGGCGGGGCGGGCTTGACTGTGTATGGCGACCTGTGGATTGTAAACCCTGGTGGGGCCCCCTCTATGGGTGATTGCAGCTGGGTTGTGGTTGCTAGTGATGTTATCGAGGTCCCTGCTGGGATTGGCGTGATTGAGTCTGGGCTCGTTGTGGCTGGCTACCGGTATGGCGGTGAGCCTGCCAGCCCCTTGATGGTGCTCTACGTCAAGTCCATCCTCTACCCCATCGTTGCCAGCGGCGGTTACCCTAGTAATGGGCGTGATGTAGCTTTCCATACGGAGGCCGTGGTGGGCGTCAGGATGGCCCAACACATTGAGGGGCCTGGCAGGTACAGGGTTGACGTTGAGGTGGCTGCCCTCAGGACCTTGGCGCTTGGAAGGGGCTATGGGGGAGGCCTCCCGGGCATCCCAAGTATAAACATCACGGCCGGCACTGTGTCCTTTAGGGGTGCAGGGTGCGGGTGGCAGGGCGATGGTTATAGTGGAGGCCATATAGCGGTGTATACCGATCTGCTGAGCGTTGAGGCCACGAGCCCCTATGGGCCCGCTAGCCCTATCGGGGTAACCGCCATACTCCCCACAATCACTACCCTAGGCGGGCTCGAGGCAACCCTGACGGCGGCCCCAACCATTGTCACGGTTAGAAGCCTCTCCCCCACCCTGCTTGGCGGCGCCGCCAATGTTATGGCCTGGAATGGAGGTACTGGGGGCGCCTCCCTAGTCAGTGGTGGCGGGCTAGAGGGACTACCCTGCGCTAGCCTGAGTGGCATGAGCGTGGTGATGAGCTACGGGTCCTCGACCAGGTATACTCATGTTGTCATGGGGTATGGGGTATCCTATGCGATCGATCCGCCCGGCCGGCAGGGACTCCTCCTGGGTGCTGTGGTCATCAACTATTACGAGCCGGGCAATCGGTGGGTATCTGACGAGGATGCGATGGTTCTGCTCCTACCCTTCGCGTCGTCCTAGGTGTATAAGCTTTCCTCGATGCCGTATGGGTGTGTGATTACATTAGTTGGATCCTCATGGTGTTAACTCCCCGGTTTACGCGTTGAAACGTTACTCCATGATTCTAACCCTGGGCTCAACTCCCCACACGCTAGCCAACGCCTCCCTGAGCTTCTCCACATCCCTCACGGCTATTGAGAATGATATGCCGAAGGGGTTTATCGTAGCCCTCGCCACCCCCCGGTATGCTCCTGACACCACTATCTCCAGCGGCGCCTTGGGTATCCTATGCGCCTTGCCTGATGGGAACCTGAGTAGCATGTACTCACTGTAGACCTCGATCACAGGGTGCTCCCGGGCGCTCCGTACACCCGCTATATAGACGAATAACGCGACTGGTATCAGGACTATTATGCCTAGATCGTACCTGTAGGTCCCGCCGGGTCCCCTGCACACGATCCTGGATTCCTCTAGAGTGCAGCACACATCAGGATCTCTGGATTCATGGTATAGGCTTATGGCGCTTACTATAAGGGGGGAGAGTAGTAGGAGTAGGAA
>JALUDK010000050.1 GCA_027044005.1 Acidilobaceae archaeon
GCGACTAGTGTTATCTGGGAGCCCTCAAGGCCCAGGTCTACGAAGGGCGCTATACTGTCAAGTCGAATAGAGGGGCTAACGAGTTTCACGGCGCCAGCCTTAGCAGCGTCGATAACGCTCCCCCCGCCCACAGCTATGATAGCATCTGCTTCACACTTCCTAGCGGCAGAGGCTACTTGATCCCCTACCTCCATCCCAGGTTCAGGCCTCACGTCGCTATACACGCAATACCTAATCCCGGAGCCAGATAATGCCTCTAGTATATCCTTAAACCAGCTGGCGGAGACCAGCCTATTGTCTGTAACAATTAGTGCTGCCTTGCTACCCCTATGGGATAGGAGCTCGAGGAGGGCGCGTGGAGCATCCTCATTATATATAATCCTACGTGGAAACCCGAGCATAACCATTACATAAAACACCCCAAGGGCCCCTGGCCCCGGGCTAAGAGGGAGTATGGTTAGGGGTAAATAACCTGGGCTAGCCTAGGCTGAGCTTCTTCAGCTCCTTCGACAGCTTCTCGTACCTGGCTATATCCTCCTTTGACAGGCTTGGCGGCACCTTCTTTAGGGCCTGCTCGAAGTGCTTCATAGATACCGGGCCGACCTCAAGCTTCTCCCTTAGCTTTATCATCACGGCCTCCCTCACCACTGCCTCTATGTCAGCGCCGGTGTAGCCCTCAGTCATCTCAGCCAGCTTGTCTAGGTCCACGTCCTCTGCCAGCGGCACCTTCCTGGTGTGTATCTTGAATATCTGCTTTCTGGCCTCCTTGTCTGGCGGCGGGACGTAGATTAGCCTATCGAACCTACCCGGCCTTAGCAGGGCAGGGTCTATTATGTCTGGCCTGTTGGTTGCCGCTATAACTACAACGTTCTGTAGCGGGACTATGCCGTCGAGCTCTGTTAGTAGCTGGTTCACTATCCTATCTGTAACTCCGCTGGTATCGTGCCTGAAGCCCCTGGCTGGTGCTATGGAGTCTATCTCGTCGAAGAATACTATGGCGGGTGCCACCTGCCTGGCCCTCTCGAAGATCTTCCTCACAGCCTTCTCGCTTTCGCCTACCCATTTGCTTAGTATTTCTGGTCCCCTGACTGCTATGAAGTTTGCCCCGCTCTCCGTGGCGGCGGCCTTGGCTAGCAGCGTCTTACCCGTGCCCGGGGGGCCGAAGAGGAGTATACCCTTAGGCGGCCTAATACCCATCTCCTCAAACACCTTGGGGTACTTCAGCGGCCACTCTACGGCCTCCCTTAGCTCCTGCTTCACCTGCTCCAGCCCACCAATATCCTCCCACTTAACCTCGGGCACCTCCACGAAGACCTCCCTGATCAGGCTTGGCCTGATCATCTTCATGGCGTCGACGAAGTCCCTCATCTCGACCTTGAGCTGCTTTAGTATATCGGTCGGTATGGACTCCATCTTAGACAGGTCAACCTTCTTCTCCTTCATAAACCTCCTAAGGGCGGCCATGGCAGCCTCCTTTGCCAGCGCCGCTAGGTCTGCCCCCGTGTAGCCGTGGGTCATCTCCGCTATCTTCTCCAGGTCAACGTCCTCCGCTAGTGGCATGTTCCTGGTGTGGACCTTGAGTATCTCCACCCTAGCCCTCTTGTCTGGAGGCCTTATCTCTATCTCCCTGTCGAACCTGCCGGGCCTCCTGAGAGCCGGGTCTACGGCGTCTGGCCTGTTGGTTGCGCCTATAACTATCACCCTGCCGCGCTCCTTCAGCCCATCCATTAGGGTTAGGAGCTGTGCTACTACCCTCTTCTCGACCTCCCCGGTTACCTCCTCCCTCCTCGGGGCTATGGCGTCTATCTCGTCGATGAATATTATGCTTGGCGCGTTCTGCTCTGCCTCCTCGAATATCTCCCTGAGCCTCTGCTCGCTCTCCCCGTAGAACTTGCTCATGATCTCGGGGCCGTTGATTGAGATGAAGTACGCCCCTATCTCGTTGGCAAGGGCCTTGGCTAGGAGCGTCTTCCCGGTGCCGGGGGGCCCGTATAGTAGTATGCCCTTTGGCGGCTCTATGCCTAGGTGCTTGAATAGTTCGGGGTGCTTCATGGGCAGCTCTACGATCTCCCTTATCCTCTCCTTAGCCTCCTCAAGGTCTCCTATATCCTCCCATGTGACCCTGGGCACCTTCCTGGCACGGGTTATCTCCTCCGCCCTAACCGGCTTCTCCCTTATCTGAACCTCGGTATTATCGGTCACGTAAACTATCTGGGCTGGCTGTGTTGACACCACAACTAGGGGTATACCCTCAAAGACCGGGACTATTATCGTCTCGCCACGGGCCAGAGGCTTCCTGACCAGGAGCTCCTTGACGTAGTCGACGAAGTCCCTGCCAAACCTTATCGGCTCTATGGGTGCTAGGACGATCTTGCTGGCAGGCTCAACCCTCTCAGCCCGCCTCACCGTCACGGTATCGCCTATCCCGACCCTCAGGGCCGCTCTGAGATAGCCGTCTATCCTAATGATGTCGCTGTCATCGCCTGGCCTCAGGGGCCATACAACAGCTACAGCCTCACCCTCCCCGCTCTCGAGGTGGATGAAGTCTCCCGTCGAGACGCCTAGCTTGCTCATTGTCTCCTTGCTTATCCTAGCTATCTTCTTCCCTACATCCCTGGGGTATGCCTCTGCTACCCTCAGGCTTACCTCACTGTTCATTCCTATCAACCTCCACCTCTTCTCCTATTCGGATATATCATGTCCGGGTTATATATAGTATAACTACAGTCTATATATAACCTATTGGTGTGTCAATATGTTCAATAAACCTATAATATGGTTTAACTGGGGTGGGTCGGCCCCGCGCGAGGACTTCACTCCCTAAAACGGGTAGGGTCGGCCCTGCTTTGCATCCTCACACCCACCCCCAGGGACGGGATCATGTTTAGCTTGTATCCGTGCTAGACGTTATTAATCCTAGGAGGGTACAAATCCACACTCCAAGGAGGATCGGGGTTGGCAAGGCTGGGTATAGTAGTATCAGAGTTCAACTATGATATAACCAGGATAATGCTCGAGAAGGCGCTGAGCCACGCCAAGTTCCTAGGGGCGGAGGTTACAATAGTAGTCAAGGTGCCTGGGACGTTCGATGCCCCCTACGCGGTGGCCGAGGTCCTGAAGAGGGATGACGTGGACGCGGTAGCCGTGTTGGGAGCTGTGATAGAGGGAGAGACGGAGCATGACGAGGTTGTAGCCCACCAGGCCGCTAGGAAGATACTGGATCTCGGCATCCAGTACTCTAAACCAGTCTCCCTGGGGATAATAGGGCCGGGAGCGTCCAGGATGCAGGCAGTAGAGAGGGCTGAGGAGTACGCCGCCAGGTCTATAGAGGCTGCTGTTAAGATGGCCAGAAGGCTACCGAGGATAAGAAAAGCCAGCATGGGGGAGACGGTGGAGTAGCACTAGTACAAGACAGCTCGAGAGGTGGGTTAGGTATGGCAGAGGTTAGGCTGGCAGTGATAGAATTCGTGGGCTACAGGGAGTGGACCGAGAGCCTAGGCAGTGATAGGGAGTGGCTGATACAAATAATCCAATCCGAGATGTACGCCCTGGCGCAAAGGAGGGCGGCAGAGGCAGGAGCACATGTACTACCCATGAGGTATGACTACATGATGCTACTGGCCTCCAACGTGGAAGAAGACCAGCTGGCCACCATACTAGACTCGATCAAGGAGAACAGTCAAGTACCGGTTAGAATGGCCAGCGCCTGCGGCCCTACGCCCATGGAAGCTGAAATGAAGGCCTGGAGCCTACTCAGGGAAACCAGCCCCGGGAAGCTATCGTATAATAGGTGTAGCGGAGAAGAGAGGGTGGCACTGGCCCATATAGATATAGATAACATAACGGCGATGACCCGGAAGATGGGGGCAACGAGGACGTACTATATAGTGGTAGATTTGTTGCAGAAAATAGCTGAGAAGGCGGGCAAATACGGATCAATAGTGCAATACCTGGGCGGCGACAATATACTAGCCGTCCTACCACCCAACAGCCACAGGCACATAGTGGAGGAACTCATAAGCTTCGACGGCATAGACCTTAAAGCTGGGGTAGGCTACGCCCCCACGGCGAGAACCGCACTATCGCTAGCAGCAGAGGCGCTACACGAAATAAGGACCGGAGCCCCGGAAAAGATAGTCTACAAGAGCAGGGAGTAGCATCAAAGAAATAGGTCCAAGAACACATATACATGCACTCCTCCTTATATAAGAAAAATATAAGAATACGCTCGTGCAATTATTCTAATGTAATATGGTCTGCACGGTGCCCCGCGGAGGGTTGTAAGGGGGATGGCATACATGTCCTTGGAAAGCGTGACCCGGGAGATCCTCTCCAGGCGGGATCCCCACGGATACTACGTGATCCCCGCCAAAGAGGAGGCGAGAAGCCTGGCAAGAGGGCCAGGGATAATAGTGATCGACGTGGGAGACGGGATCCTGATAAAGACTAGGAGCAGGAGCCAGGCAATAAAGCTCCTAAGGCTACTCCACAGGAGGGGGCTCCTGGCCGAGGAGGAAGAGATGTAACCCCAGCCAAGGGACTCGAGCGCCATGGGCAAGAAGAGTTGAGGTGTAACCCTAGCTTTATGGAATCACTACTAGCAGGGCCTAGAATAGAGCCGCTACTACACCCAAAACCGGGGGCAGTAACGAGGCATAGCCGCCACAAGGACAAGACAGTACTAGACTTCGCCATAGCCCAAACACCGCTAGAGGTAGCTGCATACACCACGTGCATGGAAGCATCGATCAGGTGCAGAGGCTCAATAGCCAGAGGGCTAAAGGCATACAACAGGATGCACGAGAAAACCGGTGTGAGGACCAACACGAGCCTAGGAACACTACTACTCATACTACCACTAAGCGCTGCCCACGGCCTCGCAGGCACAACAAGTACGGAGGCACTCGTAGGCATAGCAAGGGACGTAGCCTCCGAGTGCAGCGGCGTCGAGGAGACCAGGGAGTATTATAGGATCCTGAGGAGGCTAGCACCCAGGCACCTGGGCCGCTACAAGGGGCCCATCGAGAGCGTGTGGGACGAGCCCAATACACCCTTCCCACGAATCCTAGAAGCCACTAGCTGGGACCACGTGCACAGGGAAATCCTCCAGGGCTACCCCATAAGCCTGAGCATGGCCAGGCTAATAGGGGAGAGGGGGAGCCTAGAGGAGGGGGCCCTATACGCTATGCTACACACACTAGCGGCCCACGGGGACACACTGGTGGCCAGGAGGTGGGGGTGGAGGGCCTACAAGATGCTCGTCAGCGAGGCCAGGTGGGCACTCAGGATGGAGCCGAAGTGGGGGTTGAAGACGGTCCTCGGAGAGTTAGATAGGCTATGGAGGCCACGCGGGTGGAGCCCAGGATCCGTGCTGGACATGCTGGCAGTAGCTATAGGACTCCATATGATCCGGAGGCTAGTCTAGCGGCGAGAGGCCCGTCCTCAGGATCCTCTTATAGTAATCCGGAGTCCTCTTGGGCTTCTGGACCCTAACCTTAATTATACCGTCGCCCCTGTTCACCGAGATTATGGTTAGAGGGACACCAAGGCTAGCCGAGTATGATAGGAACTCCTCTAGTGCATCGAGGCTATGGAATGTTAGGGTGAACTCCTCCGCCAGCTTGCCCTCGGCCATGAACCTCCTTATACCCTCGACTGCTGGGAGCAGTATGGCCTCTCCTAGGAGGGCTGCCTGCCTCTTCAGCTCGTCCTCGCTCCACTCCTCCTCTATGGCCTTGAACATTTGCCTGAGGACCCTCGGGAATATGAAGGTATGGCCCTCGTCGAAGGGGTACAGCATACCCTCCTTTATGTCTCTCACGTTGATGTAGCTGGTAGTGTACTTGAGGGGCTCGACCCTGTAAAGGGGGTCTTTGAGTATTATGCCCTCCCTACCGAGGTCCTCCAGGCTCCTAGCAACGTCGAGTATAGATTGCCAATCCTCCTTCCTATAC
>JALUDK010000051.1 GCA_027044005.1 Acidilobaceae archaeon
AGGTCTCCTTGCTTCTCTTGTATAGCGTTTATCTCCTCCTCCACATTCTCTAGGTACTTCCTTACCTCTTGGGGTAGGGGCATTGGGAAGTCTGGCACAAGCCTTATATAGTCTTCGCCCCTGTATAGCCTTGCGATCCTTCTTCTACCCATCTTTATTTCTTCCACCTTCTCGGATACGCTTATCCTTCCACGGTCTTCGATCATGCTTATAATACCCTTCATCACCTTTAACTCGGCTTCTAGCTCTTCTATCCTCTTCTTTACCCACTCTATTATCTCGTCTTTTGTCGCTATCTCCCTGGTCTCTTTTAGCTGGCTCAATAGTTATCCCTCAACTCTAGATCGTAGTCTAAGTGTAGTGCTAGAGTGTGTTATCCCCTGTATTACCTATTGGGTCTAGTGTATGCCACTGTCAAATACCTGCTCCTCCAATATTAGCTCCAGGCTGACTAACGAGTAATGGGTTGGTCTGTATGACTGTTAAGGTCGCTGTTGCATCTGATGATGGGAGTACAGTTGGCTGGGGCCATTTCGCGCATAACCGGTATTTCCTAGTCTATGAGGTTGGCGACGGTTCGTTTAAGCTAGTGGAGAAGAGGTTCAACCCCTTCTCCGCTGTCCCTGATGTGGATGACCCTGACCAGGGTGGTGACGACAGTTCTGATAGCCAGTTGGCTAGGCTTCATGGCATTGAGAAGTATAGCACCTTGAGGAAGCTAGCCTTGGGTGACGTTTCTCTTATAATAGCCAGTGGAGGGTGTCCTACTAGTATCGTATACTTTACTGGCGAGGGAGTTAGATTCATATTTACTGAGCCCGGCGTCGATGCTAGCACTATATTGAAGGAGTTATCAAACTTCTCTCTTGACGATTTTCCCGCTATAGCTACATTCGAAGACGGCAAGCTTGTTCTAGATCTCTAACACCTCTTCTAATTCTTTATAGACTAGTATATTATAGTATTTATCCCCGATTTTCGTGTTAAATACTAGTATATAATTATCATTGTTTATGTATTTATCATATGCCTTCCTAGTAGCTTCACGCCACCGAATAGCATATTCAGGCCTCTCAAGCTTTATCCTATCAATAGATCTAGGTATCTCGACGAGTACTGTAGCAGTACGGCAGTCCAGCTTAACCTCCCCTGGCGTAGATCCTGACGATTCCAGTGCTATACAGTAGCTCCCATCAAGCCTAGCCTCAAGCCCGCTTGTTATAGCCCTTAGAACCCTATTCGATGTCAGGTACCACTCAGCTTTCACTCTATCGGAGCCTAGCCCCTTGTTTATAGGGTCGGTTATCTCACCATAGTAGTTTATGTGGTACTCCCTGGCTATTGCCCCTAGCTTGTTCAGGTTGAACCTAGAGTTCAGCGACTGTAGGGGATCGAAGGTCCACTTAGCTAAGTCAAACCCCATACCTAGGATCTCGCGCCTCTGCACGGTCTTGAGCTTGAACCCGACCCCCCTATACTTGTACTCCTCGACAACTCCGGTGGCATGACTGTAGAAGTAGGTGCCTGCGGGCCAGCCATAGGAAACTCCAGCCATCCTGTCCCCTATAAATGCACCTAGAACTAGTCCTCCATTGTCTGCTAGACCCCGCAAGAGGTGGGCTGGAGCCGCCTCCTTATAGTCTTCCATCCTCCACGCCCTCCTCTGCACCTCCACAGCCTCTTCAAACTCCCCCGGCCTGACCAGCCTCCTAACCACCACCTCGCTCACTAGCCCCACCCCAAAGTGTGCTATATGGCGTGGTGCCTGGCTCCCCCTCTATAACGGGTTTGCGCGCCGAATAAAATGGGTCTGGGCAGCTAGGGTTGATGCTAAGGAGCCTGGTAGACCCTGGGATTCGCGTTCGTCTAGTCTCGTACACGGTGGATGGGGAGAGGCTCGTGGCGGCGAGTAGCAAGGTGAGCCTCTCCAGGAAGCCAGTTGAGGATATACTCTCGATAAGCGAGGGGGAGGTGGAGGAGTGGATAAGGGAGACCTACAAGAGGCAACACTTCAGCCCATGGGAGCACAGCGTCTACACCTACATCGTGGATGGCCTGTCCAGGGTGGCGAGCCACCAGCTCGTCAGGCACAGGATAGCCAGCTACACCCAGCAGAGCCACAGGTACACCGAGGGCTACCTCAGGGACATGGCCCTGGAGGCCTCCAGGCTCACCGGCAGGGAGTGCCCGGCCAAGCCCAAGGGCCAATCCGCCGAGGCCTACAGGTGCTACAGCAGGGCCCTCATGGAGGCCTCCGAGGCCCTAGGGGACGAGGAGGCGGCTAGGCTGGGGTGGAGGGCCTACGTGCCCCCGCCCCGCATAGCCAGGAGGGGCCTCCTAGGCGACTACTACAGGAGCCTGATAAGGGCCACCGGAGAGTACTACAGGCTGCTCTCGATGGGCGTGGCGAGGGAGGATGCGAGGCTCCTCATACCCCACGCTGTTAGGACGAGGATAGTGGTTACGATGAATGCCAGGGAGCTGGTTCAGAGCTTCCTACCCCTCAGGATGTGCACCAAGGCCCAGTGGGAGATACGCCACATAGCCTGGAGCCTCTGGAGGGAGCTGGTCAGGGTGCATCCACGCCTCTTCAAGTGGGCCGGCCCCTCCTGCGTCTACAGGGAAAACACCAGCCGGCCCAGCCCGGCTCCCCTCAGGGACTACCTTGAGGGTAGGGCGGGCTTCACTATACCCAGGTGCCCCGAGGGAGTCGAGAAACCGGGAATACCAGCATGCCTACGTGCAGCCGACTCAAGCGGATCCAACGTTGGCTAATCCCTTACCGTCTCCAGTATGCTGATTGCCTGCCAGATCTTGGTCCTAGCATGGAATGGCATATTGGGATCCTGGCTAACCTCATCAAGCGCACTGATAGCGTTAGCAGCCCTCACGGCTGGCGACAGCTTCATATCCCTTAGATACGTGAGGGCATTCGCGGCAGCCCTCCTTATATTCCTAGGGACCCCCGTATCATTTACTATACTAGCTAGAATGCTCATGGCAAACCTTATCTTGGCTTCATTGTCCACAGGAGCGGATGCCCCCATACCTGCACACACCCCCTACCAGCTGATCCGTACTGGCCAGTGAACCTAATAAAAAACGTGATTATGCCTACCTGGAGACCTACAACTACCACGGATACAGACTATTTGTTCATATAATAATATAGGAATATTGGGCATTACATATGCCCGCTGGATTGAATTATTTTAAGAGTAGGTGGGGTGTATACCAGTGCAGTCCACTACAATCGCTGGAATAGTAATTGCACTCATAGTAGGGCTGGCTTTGGGCTATGCAGCAGCTCCTGGCGGCGAGGTGCAGACTACTACGGTGACATCAACCGTCACCCGGACCGCAACGGAGACTAGCGTTAAGGTCATGGTCGAAACCGAGACCGAGTTTAAGACTGTGACTAACACAATAACACTCCCTGTAACTGTCACCTCTACAGCTACTAAGACAGTAAACCCATTACCACCACTCGAGGACCTACAGAAGGGGGTCGCCCTTAGGCTAAAGGTTGGCTCAGCGGCTGGCAAGGGTCTAGCGGAGCTCGGCTTCAAGGATATTGTTGTAGTAGCACAGTCTAACTTGTACTGCATAGAGCTTGGCTCTGTGCTGGCAGCAGTCTTTACCAGTAGCGGTGGGTCTGCTAAGCTCGTTGTGGTGGAGCCTGGGGTTAACGAGGCTAATGCGGCGTCTCTGATCGCTGATACCGGGGTAGATGCAGTGGTGCTTGCATACGGCGGTAATAGCCCTCCTGAGAGTATAGTGACCGGTTTCAAGGATATGGTGTCGGCGCTCATGGGCTCTGGGTATAATGGTGCCGTAGTGGTGCATGCAGCTGCATTTGCTAGTATGGCTCTACAGCAGAGCTTGGCTGATGATAGGCTGTGCAGCTATCTAAGGAGTGTCGACGTGTATGTGTATCTGCCTAAGCCCGATGAGGGAAGACTTGACTTCTTCAAGGCCGTGATCGAGGATGATTGCAAGCTTACCTTGGAGAAGATCGCCGAGGTTAGTCTAGGATAGCTATTGTTTTTACCCTATCTTATTCTATAAGCTGGTTAGGGTATCAGTGGATGGCTGGGGCTAGGATTCCCTACGTGTTTCGCCTCTACTTTATTATCATTAGCTTGGCTAAGCTGGCCTCTACTGCTAGCATGATCTCGGGGCAGCTTGCCGACGTGGTGGCTTCATATGAGTCGTTGGGCATGGGTCTCCTGTTCTACCAGGCTTTCTCTTATATCCTTCTACTGATTGTGACGGTGGTTAGATCCTTGTGGGATGTTGTGCAGTATGTCGTGTTCATAGTCATCCTTTCAGAGGTTTCTCTCTTAGCGTTTTCATTGTATAGTGAGGGTGTTAAAGCTACGATGGGATATATACTGTTTACTATTGGAAATATCGCTGTGTTATTATTATCTGTTGTGGCGGTAAGGGTTTCCCCATCCATGCATGGTGGGGGTCAGAGCGAGTAGATTACCACGTATGTATAGTGGCCCGTGCCTCCAACGTTGTGCGCTAGGCCTACCCCATTGTTTATGGGCGCCTGCCGGCCCTTCTCAACCTCCTGGCGGAGCTGCCTGGTTATCTCTACTGCCATGCTTACCCCCGTAGCCCCTATAGGGTGGCCTTTAGCCTTTAGGCCTCCGCTTAGGTTGACTGGCAGTACTCCTCCTATCATTGTCTGCTCTTCCCTGACTAGCTTGTATCCCTCGTCTGGTTTCGCTATACCTAGCTCCTCGTATGTCAGGATCTCCGCGATCGTGAATGCATCGTGGATCTCGGCCACGTCTATCTGCTTGTGGGGGGCCTCAGGGTCTATGCCAGCTCTCTTATACGCCATTCTTGCGGCCTCCACGGAGGCCCTCCTTAGCTTGAAGTCTGGCCTCCTGCTCAGGTTTGCAGTATCAGTGGCGTATCCCACCCCCTTTATCCATACCGGGGTGTCGGTTAGCTTCCTAGCTATCTCCTCGCTTGCTAGGACCACGGCTGCTGCCCCATCTGTTATAGGGCTTGAGTCGTAGAGTTTTAGTGGCCATGCTATGTATCTAGACTTTAGGCAGTCCTCTATAGTTATCTTCCGGGGGAAGTGGGCCTTTGGGTTCATGCTGGCGTAGTAGTGGTTCTTCACTGCAACCCTGCATAGATCCTCCTCTGTGGCTCCTGTCCTGGCCATATATGCACTCGCGTATAGTGCATAGTACCCGGGGAATGTTAGGCCGAAGTTCTCGAACTCCCAGAAGTAGTTGCCTGCCCTACCTATGAATTCCACTACTGTCGGCGTAGGGCTCTCATTCATCTTCTCCACTCCGACTACTAGGACTATGTCAGCTTGACCACTGGCTACTGCATCGTATCCCGTCTTTATAGCCGCTGTGCCTGTAGCGCAGGCCGCCTCCACTCTGAGGGCTCCCTTGGGGTAGAGCCCTGCATACTCGTTGACCACTATTGGGGTCATGGGCTCGCTGCTCCACCCGCCCGCGTGGCCGTATACCACATAGTCTATATCCTTCTGTGTAACACCCGCATCGGAGAGCGCCTCCTTAATCGCCTCCCAGGCCATCTCAGCAAGGTTTACATCATTCCGGGTTCCGAACTTGCCATGGCCCACTCCTACTATTGCAACTCTCCTCATAACTATACAACACCGTGCACCTATCGTGCCCGGTCAAGGTATTATAGGATACTATTGAGGCCCATTATGCCACCGTATGATACCGCCTTATATAAGCCGGGGGGCTATTGGTGCACGCAAATATCCCTTCCAACCCATCATGAGATGCATGAGGTGGCCAGGTATGAAGGTTAAGGTTAGGATAGTCCCGGATGGGAGGCACTTGGAGGTTGAGGCTGGTGTTAAGGCCTTGGATCTACTCAAACTGGCTGGAATGAATAGTGAGAGCGGCGTCGTGCTGGTCAATGGTAGGCCTGTCACTGAGGATTACAAGATCAGGGAGGATGACGAGGTAACTGTGGTCAGGGTGCTCAGCGGTGGCTAAGTGCAGCATATGCGGCGGCCCGGCTGTAGCCTATATTAGGTACCAGAAGAGGTACCTGTGCGACCAACATCTTGTAGAGTATGTCGAGTCTAAGATACGTAGGGCTATATCTAGGTATAAGATGATAAGGCCCGGCTATAGGGTTCTTGTACCCGTATCGGGGGGCAAGGATAGCGCCACTGTGCTCACGGCCCTATCCAAGCTTTCAAGAGAGCTCGGGTTCGAGGTGGTCGCGCTCCACATAGACCTTGGCATAGAGGATTACTCTGTAAAGAGTAAGGAGGCCTCCATGAAAGCCGCTAGCAAGCTTGGTGTCCCTCTGATTGTCGTTAGTGTGAGGGAGATTACAGGATACACTATACCAGAGCTCGCCAGGAAGGCTAGACGCCCGGTGTGTAGTGTATGTGGCCTGGTTAAACGTTACATCATAAATCTGGTGGCTGTAGAGCTTGAAGCTGACGCGGTGGCTCTTGGCCACAATGCCGACGATCTGGCAGTTTACAGTATGAAGTCATTCATAACCCAGGACCTCGCAAACATCTCCAAGCTTGGGCCCAAGACCGAGTCGATACAGGGACTGGCCGTGGGCAGGATACGCCCCCTATACGAGGTCTATGAGAAGGAGTCATACCTCTATGCACTCCTCACCGGCACCCCGTTCCTCCACGAGGAGTGCCCTAACGTCGACTTTAACTCCATGGAGAATAGGCTGAAGGTCCATATCAACAGCCTGGAGGAGGAGAAGCCCGGAGTTAAGATTACTATGCTTAGGAATATGGCTAAAAGAATAAGGGATTACCCTAAGCCTAAGCTACCTATATCCAGGTGCAGGCACTGCGGCCTGCTATCTAGCGGGGATGAATGCTCCTTCTGTAGGCTGACAAGGAGGATAACTGGCCAGCCACTAGGCCCGAGGGCTAGGGAGGTGGTGAGGAGCCTGGTTACAAGCCTACAGCTGGCCCCTCGCCAGGATTCTGCTTATAAATCCTAGGAGGCTACTACACCCTCCACCTGGTGGGTATAGGGATGAGTGTCAACTACGCCACTCTAGGGGAACTCAAGAAGGGGTCCTATATCGTTATTGACGGGGAGCCCTGTAGGATAGTGGAGATCTCTAGGGCTAAGACCGGGAAGCATGGGAGTGCTAAGGCCCACGTGGTTGCTATAGGCGTCTTCAGCGGCCAGAAGAAGACTATGGTTGCACCTGTCGACACAAGAGTCCAGGTACCGGTCATAGAGAAGAGGCTTGCCCAAGTGCTTGCTGATATGGGAGACATGGTCCAGCTTATGGACCTGGAAACCTTCGAGACCTTTGAGGTGGAGAAGCCCACTGACGATCCCAACCTAGCCGAGAAGCTGGCCTCCGGCGTTAATGTGGAGTACTGGATTATAATGGGCAGGCCTAAGATCATAAGAATAAGGAGCAGCTAGGCCGGGAGCCCCGCTTCCATCCTATCAATTATAATGTTAGCTAGGGCAGGCATCAGCCATAACCTCAGCCTATCCACCTGGAACCCAGCATCTCTACATTCCTCGCTATACCACAGGACAATAATAGAACCCGGCCTGACGCTAACTATATCCTTCAGGCTTGTTCTCCCCGTGGGCCCCACGCAGGGGCCCTGGGGTGGCGCCTGGCTTTGCCCGGCTAGTCTTGCACCTAGCCTGGAGGCCTTACCCTTGTAGACGGCTGCCTTCACCCATGCCTCGGCGCTTACCGGGTCTGGCCTAAGCTGCCTTATGCTACTTCCCGGCGCCACTAGCCATGTCCTCCCTATTCTTACCCACGCCTCCGTATTCGTCCTGACACCGTGTGAGACTAGTAGTGACGATACTAGGAATAGGCCCGCCTCCTCCTCTGTTAGCCTATCTGCTGCCACGTGTATCCTCTTCATTGTAGACCCAACCTTTTTAGTATTCTTCTATCTCTTTTTAGCTTCTTCATTAGAGTCTTCATGCTTTTATAATATGATAGTAGCTCCTTTACCTCTTCTACCCTAGTACCCGATCCCATCGCGATCCTACGCATCCTTCTCTTATCTATTATCTCGGGGTTATCTAACTCCTCATAAGTCATACTCTCTATTATGGCTAGCCACCTGTCTATCTTCTCCTCTCCTAGCTTAAGCTTTTCCTCGTCCAACTGTGCTACCAGGCTGGCTCCTGGTAGCATTTGCAATATCTTCCCTAGTGGACCCATCTTCCTCATTGCCTTTAGCTGTCTGTATAGGGTTCTCATCGTTACTTTGCCTTTTAGCATGTCCTCAGTTACTTCCTCTAGCTTCTGCGCGTCCTCTAGGCTTCGTACTCTCTCGAGTAGCGACTCTAGGTCTCCTAGGCCTAGTATGCGTGCCACGAACCTTTTGGGCCTGAACGGCTCTA
This sequence comes from Acidilobaceae archaeon, assembly GCA_027044005.1. Classification (GTDB taxonomy): domain Archaea; phylum Thermoproteota; class Thermoprotei_A; order Sulfolobales; family Acidilobaceae; genus S012-22. The sequence goes on from JALUDK010000051.1 coordinate 8,394, forward strand.
GCTCGTCTATCTTCTCTCCTGTCCCTATGAATTTTATCTGGGCTCCTGTTGCCGCTACTGCTGATAGTACTCCTCCTCCCCTTGCTGTTCCGTCCATCTTTGTCACTATTATGGAACCTATGGGTGCGGTCTTGTGGAATGCTGATGCCAGGTCATAGGCTTTCTGTCCTATTGCAGCGTCTATCACTAGTATGACCTCGTCTGGCTTTATCCTTTCTACTATACTCTTCATCTCATCTAGGAGAGCCTTCTCTCCTCCATAACCGTGGCGCCCTGCCGTGTCTATGATAATGATCTCTGCTCCCTTAGAGAGTAGCTCCTTGACTCCTCTCTCGGCTATCTCGGCTGGGTCTCCCTTGGTCTCACCGTAGAATAGGGCTCCTGCCCTGCTTGCAAGCGTCTTTAGCTGGTTGTATGCCCCTGGCCTGTGGGTGTCTGCCGCGACTAGCCCTACCTTATACTTCATCCTTGTATAGTACCTTGCCAGCTTGCCCGCTGTCGTTGTCTTGCCTGAGCCCTGTACGCCGAAGAGGATTATTATCCAGGGGGTCTTCTTGGGCCTCACCTCTGGCTCGGCGTCTCCTCCGAATAGCGTTGATAGCTCCTCGTATACTATCTTGATGAACCAGTCACGCCTGCTTACTCCTGGCGGTGGCTCCTCCTTGAGCGCTCTCTCCCTTATCCTCTTTGTTAGCTGGAATACCAGCTTGACGTTTACATCGGCCTTTATAAGCTCCCTCTGTAGGTCTTTTATGAACTCCTGCACCGCCTTCTGGTATGTGCCTCCACCCTTGATGAACTTCTGCACCGCCTTCCTGACACCGTCGAGCATGGCCTACCCTCCGGGAGGCTTCTAACCCCATAGAGATTACCGGCCTGGGCATTATCTTCTTAACCCCACCGGGCTAGATGACACCCATATCCAGGGTGCGCCAGCGGTGGAGGAGGTTAAGATCCCCCTGGGCAGGGCTAAGGCCCCGTCGCTCCACAGCCACATAACCGGCCTGGGCCTCGACAAGGATGGCAAGGCGCTGAAGGTCGCGGGAGGCCTAGTCGGGCAGGAGGAGGCTAGGGAGGCTGCGGGGATTATTATCGACATGATCAGGAAGGGCAAGCTGGGCGGCAAGGGCATACTAATAGCTGGCCCCCCGGGGACGGGCAAGACCGCCATAGCGATAGCCATAGCGAGGGAGCTGAGCAGTGATACTCCCTTCGTCGCCCTGAACGCCAGCGAGGTTTACAGTGTTGAGAAGAAGAAAAGCGAGGTCCTGATGCAGGCTGTTAGGAAGGCTATCGGCGTTAGGGTTAGAGAGAGGAAGAGGGTATATGAGGGTGTAGTAACGGAGATTAGGTACCTGAGGAAGAGGAGCAGGCTCTACCCCTATCCCGTAATAGCTGGGGCCGAGCTTGCCCTCGAGACTGAGGATGACTCCAGGCGCTTCACGGCGGGGCCCGAGATAGCAGAGCAGTTGTATAGGCTCAACGTTAGGAAGGGTGACGTGATCGAGATCGACGCTGATGAGGGTATTGTCAGGAAGCTGGGTAGAGCTAGGGGCTACGAGTCCAGGGTGTTCGACATAGGAGGGGACGTGCTTGTGGACAAGCCCAGCGGAGAGGTGGAGAAGGTTAAGGAGGTAACTAGAATATTCACGCTGCACGACATAGATGTGAGCCTTGCACTCCAGAGGGCCGCTTTTACAAGCCTTTTCGGCGTATTGACCGCCGAGAGGGAGATAAGCGATGAGGTTAGGAGGAAAACCGATGAAATCGTTAAGAAGATGATTGATGAGGGCAGAGCCGAGATCGTGCCTGGAGTACTATTTATTGACGACGCTCATCTGCTAGACCTGGAATCATACTCGTTCATAACCAAGGCGATGGAGAGCGACTTCACCCCTATAATAATCCTGGCCACTAACAGGGGTGTGACCAAGATCCGGGGAACCGACGTAGAGTCCCCCCACGGGATGCCTAGGGATCTACTGGACAGATTACTCATAATAACCACAAGGCCGTACACGCGGGAGGAGATACGAGAGATAATAAGGATCAGGGCCGACGAGGAGGAGGTCCCCCTAGTTGATGAGGCCTTGGAGAAGCTAGCCGATATAGGGGTGGAGAATAGCCTCAGGTACGCCATACAGCTGCTGGAGCCTTCCAGGATAATAGCCGAGAGGAGGGGGAGGCTCAAGGTTGAGCCTGAGGATGTGGAGGCCGCTTCCCGTCTATTTAGTGACGTGAAGAGGAGTGTTGAGGCTATAGAGAGGTATAAGGATCTCATGCTGGCCTAGAGAACCTACTCCTCTATGTATACAATGTCTCCTCCCCTGGCCTTGAGTTTTCTAAGTATCCTTGCAGCCCTCCTCCTGTAGGATGAGTATGCCTCCCTCCTGGTTCTGGCCGGCCTTGCTGTCAGGTGCTCCCGTACAGCCACTATAGTGATACTGCCTCCCTCGCTCTTTACCTTTTTCCTAATCTCCTCTAGGTCTTCCTTGATCTCGCGTGGATCTACTAGTGGTATCTCAATTACCGCCTCCTCTGTACCCCTCTCCCAGCTTAGCCCATACACTATTACTCCTCTCCACCTCCTGGCGAAGGCTTCTACAAGGTTGGAGAGCAGGCCTGTCACACTGTTTGGCCTGTACTCATCCATCCCATGCTTCTCCATGTATTCCTCCATATTGTCTAGGTCCATGATTACTAGTGTACCAACCGTCAGGGGGGTCGGTGTGAGACTAGGCCTGTCACCATATCCATCCTTGGCTGCCCGCTTCCTCATACCCCTCCACCAACCCCCTATGCGTGGGTTATTGGCTAGGCCCGGCCACATGTTATATACTGTATTATTAGTAGGCTTTAAATAGTAGTCCGAGCGTTTAAAAGTACGGTGTAATTATGAAAAAAGACGCTAAAGAGGGCAAATCACATGACAAGTATCCCGAGCCTGAGCATAAAATTGAGAACATAGTTGCTACTGTCATTCTAGATCACCCACTTGACCTAAATCTAATAGAGACTAGGATACCGGACGTGGATTACAATCCTGACCAGTTTCCAGGCCTCGTGTATAGGCTTCAGAAGCCCAAGGTGACCGCTCTAATCTTCAAGTCGGGCAAGATGGTCATAACCGGGTCTAAGAGCGTGAAGGAACTCGTAGTCTCGGTAAAGAGGATCCTGAGGACCCTTATGGAGCATGGTATAGAGATAAGGGGGAGGCCGCAGATCCAGATTCAGAATATAGTCGCCTCTGCGAACCTACACGTCTACATAGACCTGGAGAAGGCGGCATTTATACTCGAGAGGAGCATGTATGAGCCCGAGCAGTTCCCCGGGCTAATATATAGGATGGATAAGCCCCGGGTGGTGCTGCTCATATTCAGTAGTGGGAAGATGGTTATAACTGGTGCTAAGAGGGAGGAGGAGGTTGCCGAGGCTGTTAATACCATCTATAAGACCCTGAAGGAGAATAGTTGTATACTTGGTCCGGCCGATTAACAGGCTATCCTAGGATCTGCTCTAGTATCTCCAGCCTAGCTAGCTCCATTATGCCCCCCGAGTCGTCTACTATGTATGGGACCGCGAGGTCCACGAGGCCCTGCTCTCTGATTAAGGGGGACAGGTATGCTTCCCTAACGCTACTTATAATGTTTCCGGTCTGGTAGGTTCCCATAGCTGGTATTATAACCGCCATGCCCCCGCTATCTAGTGGTACTCTTAGGAATACTGGGAATTTTACCCTTGATCCTCCTACTCTTACCTGTATTGATGGGTGCTCGTGGCCTAGCACGGTTACGCCACTAGTGTCCTTGGGTTTCTTGTGGCCATGTATAACATTGATGCCGTGCACCTCTATCCCGTCTTCTATGAATTCCGCTCCTTCAGATTTTATTATTGGGGATATGAAGTTGTCATGATTTCCCCTGATCACGATCACCTCTTTATACAGCGTGAGCGCTTCTCTTATGAATGTTGAGACCTCTTCCCTCTCACTTCTTAGTAGCTTGTTGAACGCGTGTTTGATATCTCCCGCTATCACTAGTTTCCTCGTGGAGGGGGACGTGTTTGCTATCTCCCTGAGCGTCTTGATGGCGTTCCTCAGCTGGACACGGGGTAGGTAGACCCCGTCTCGGGAGAGTGCTTCCTCATATCCAAGGTGTAGGTCTGCTACTATAATGTAGTCTTGGATCCTTGCAGCTGGTAGTCCTGGTAGGGCGTGTATTCTGGGTGCTATCTCTACTTCACTGTTGGCCAGCACCTGGTCTCCCCGGGAGGGTCTTGGTTGAACTGTAACGGTATTACCGTTTATGCCATGCAATGGTGGTTAGGAGCCCGGGTGTGGGCGGTGTGTGGCGGGCCCGCCGGGATTTGAACCCGGGACTTCCGCCCTACAGGCCAGGGCTCTGTAGGTCTACGGGTTAAGAGCCCGCCGCTCTACCAGGCTGAGCTACGGGCCCACCCCGCCCGTTTGAAGGGTCTATCGGCCTCGGGGGTTATTAACTATTACCCTGTGCTATCTGGCAACGTAGATGTTATCCTTAGATCTGACTATTCTGACCGTCATACTGGATCCCGGGCTAGCCTTTCTGCCTAAGACAGCTATGATTCTCTTCCACCTATAGTCTACCGATAGCATCTCGCCCACGTGCCACCCCTCTCCTAGTATGTGCACTTTTACCCTGTCCCCGGGCTTATACTCCTCGGCTACCTTGGGTGCTTTCCTGAAGCCGATCTCTTCTGGGCTTACTCTGAGCCTGTACCCAGTCTCCTCTTCCAGCTTCTTCAACCACCTGTAGAATCTACTCCAGCTCCATGGCCTTACTCCTGGAGGGCTTCTACCCCACTTGTGTGCCTGGTAGTTCTGTATTAATACCCCGGTCGGCCACCCAGACTTTATACCGGCACCTGCCTCTTTAGCCCACTCTATTAGCCTCTTCATCTCTTCCTCATTGAAGCCTGGTACTAATACTGGGGTCAGCACCACGTCTATCCTCGTATTCCTTATAGCCCATTCAGCCACCTCTAGTATCCTCGACGGGTTGTACCATTGTACCCCTACTAACGTCCTAGCCTTGCCTGTATCCACCGCGTCTATGCTTAGGTTTATCCTATCAAGACCTGCCCCTGCCAGCTTCCTTACCAGGTCCTTGGACAGGAAGCCACCATGCGTCTCTATGGCTATCCTCTCCACCCACCTACTGGAGCGTAGCCTCTTGACTAGGTCTAGTATAGCCGGGTGGGATAGAGGCTCCCCCACTCCATCTATTAGCGCCTCTATCTTGACTCCTTTAGCCTCTGCAACCATATCTACCCAATAGGCTAGCCAGCCAGTGTCCACCATGAACTCCGCCTGCCTTGTCCTGCTACTTGGACCCGCATCGACGCTACAGAATACGCATGAGTGGGGGCACCATGTGTAGGGTCTAACCTGGAGCACGTTTGTCCCTCGATCGATGACTCCAAAGGCGATATGACCCATTAGAGGAATCGGCTTTCCTATCATAACCACCGGCCTACCAGCTACTATTCCAGCCTTCGCCAGGATCCTGTCTCTAATGTATAGCATGCAGGCCCGGGCCTCCAGCCTGTGTGCCTGGCGGTAAGAGTATTATAGATTAGCTTGTACCGGTAGCCCTGGTGTTGGTCGGATGATGGGGTTTAATCCTAAGGATCTTAGAAGGGCCATGAAGAGGATGGGTATAAGGCTTGAGGAGTTGAACGCCGTTAGGGTTATTATAGAGCTGGATGACGGGTCCAGGCTCATAGTCTCGAGCCCCCAGGTCTCAGTTATGAGGATGAAGGGGCAGCCTCCCATGATCTACGTAGTCGGGGATATCTCGAAGGAGGAGCCGGTTGAGGAGGCTCCCGAGATCAGTGAGGAGGATGTGGCCCTTGTTGCCGAGCAAGCTGGGGTCTCACTTGAAGATGCCAGAAGGGCCCTGGAGGAGGCGGGTGGTGATATCGCCGAGGCCATACTTAGGCTACAGGAGGGTAGGGGGACGGGTGGACAGACTTAGATCGTAACCTCGTGATCATCTCGTCCACACTCTTAGCCAGGCTGAGGATTAGCGGGACCCCGTCAAGTCTGGCGAGTTCTATAGCAAGCGGATCAATATGCCTCCTGGGTCCATGTATAACTACCACGCTGGGCTTAACAGGTGATACCCTAACAGCAACCATTGGGCTCCTACCAGCCCTTACTCCGGTGAATATGATCGCCCTCTCTGGGGTTGTCCCGAATAGAGCGTAGAATTGTATCCCGCTAAGCGATGCTATTGCTTTCAGGCTATCCACTACAGTATAGCCATACACAACCCTATCCGTGTGGAGCTCGGGGGTCAGCACTGTGCCTTGGACTAGGTCCGCGAGTTCGCTGACCGTCACTCCCCTGTCGAACTCGCTCATGTCTAACACTGACTCTAGGGGTACATTGAGTGTTCTACTAAGTACGCTCACCTTCTCGTAGCCCCTCCTAGAATCCAACTCTATAAGACTCAATACAAACCTCTTTATGAACTTGGATCCAGGATTCCTCCTACCCTTCTCATAATCACTAATTACACTAGATGAGATACCCATAACCCTCGCTATATCGTGCTGGCTCACCCCGAAATACTCTCTCCACTTCCTCAACGCACTACCAGGCTCGTCACTAAACACTATGTCACCAGAGATCCTCCTTGCTATCGCCTCTATCACATAACTCTTCACACTACCTTCAACCATAGCCTTCCACCCCATCCATAACTAGACGACAAGAGTCTATAAACAAACCTAGCCCTCACTCTATACGGTTATATAACCCACAGGTGGATCAACACACTACTGGAGTGGTGGGCCCGTCGTCTAGCCTGGCTAGGATGCGGGGTACGCTCCACCCCTACCTGGGGGAGCGCCCGACTCGGGACCCCGTGGTCCGGGGTTCAAATCCCCGCGGGCCCACCACTATAACATACATACACCTAGTACCTCTCTATATAGTATCTACCCCCACATGGTGGTTTGCTATGGTCACTCACACTACTAAATAGTATGGAACATTTCTTACTATCCCTGTCATAAAATAGGCATTTCAAACATGATACACCATCAACACTTATATTTATATCTCCTATATTTACATCTACAAGCTTTAAATGTAGTATATCCCCGTTATCATGGGAGCCACAAACCTCCTCTATGCCTCTCCCTATCGCCTCAACGAATCTTTTGAAATCGCTGTTCATGGCGGCTTTTACTATCAAATTTCTAACTAATCCAACATTAAATTTACATTCAAGTATTACTTTATCATTTTCATATTTTATCTCAAATTTACATTTATATTTTGAATCTGATGTACTTACGTATCTTATAGAAGTATTGTTTGTATGTATAACCATCGTTGTATCGAATATCCAAACCCTTCCAAATTTATTCCATTTAAATTTAATATTATATAAATTATTATCTAAAGGTTTTATTTCTTCCAGGTTTTCTGTGTTACCGAATAGTGTGTGAGGATCTCTAAGTAAATGTATACATTCTCGGAGTTTATCTGGATTTATATGCAATTGTTTAGTGTGTTTTAACATTTTGTGTCACCTGTATACCTATGATTGCACGTGTTACTAATAATAGTTATAAGGTTATTGAATTAATTTCAATATTATAATTTTATTGTTTACGTTATACTGGTTGATTACTATTATAGATATTATATAATTATAGTTTATACAATGTTGAATTTATTATGTATGGTCAGGTCCATCCTCTGTCGTCATCGCTCGGGCAGCTCACCCACTCATCATCCCGTGGTTCCAGGTGTAGGAATAGTGGGATAAAGGAATATACATTTGATTGGCGTCTAGTTTTTGTTGGGGCCTGGTGGGGTTTGTTGAATAGGCATAGGGATCTGGTTACTGAGAGGAATATTGAGTATATGAGGGCTATATATAAGCTTGGGGGGCGTCCTGGGGGTTGCATAGTTAGGGTTGGTGATTTGGCTAAGGTTCTGGGCGTGTCGGCTTCTACTGTGAGCATTATGATCCGGAGGTTGCAGTATAAGGGTTTGGTTAATGTTACCGAGGGTCAGGGTGTTTGCCTGACGAAGAAGGGACTTCAGGTTTTGACTGAGTACATTTGGAAGCATGCTATAATAGAGCTGGTTATGGTTAGGGCTGGTGTGGATTCTGAGACTGCTAGGATGATTGCTAGGAAATTTGCTCCCGTGCTGTCTACTGATGACGCGTGGACTATTGCTAGGGCTTTGGGTGTTCCTAGGGCTTGTCCTCACGGGAAGCTGATACCGTATCCTGGCACCCTTCTGGACCCTATGCAGGAGTACTGTGGCTTGGAGTAGATGTGGATATTAATGTATGACCCCTGGTTGCCCGGGCATAAAACCCTTAAACCCCTCAGCTGTGTTGATCCTTCTATTGGGGTTGCGGCGGTCGTCTAGCCTGGACTAGGACGCCGGCCTGCCAAGCCGGAGGTCCCGGGTTCAAATCCCGGCCGCCGCACCATCCTGTCCTTACCGTTGCTGTATAGTATCTGATCCCTCTCGCTTCCTGATCTCCTCCTCCCTTAGAACTCTTCTCAGTATCTTACCCACAGCAGTCTTCGGTAGGTCCTCTCTGAACTCTACCATTTTTGGTACCTTATATGGTGCTAGGTGTTCCTTTGCATACCGTATTATGTCTTCCTCCGTTACTTTACCCTTGCACTCCTGTTTTAGCACCACAAATGCCTTGGGCACCTCGTAGTACTCTGGGTGTGGTACTCCTATTACTGCCGCCTCTTTGATGCATGGGTGCTTGTATAGTACCTCTTCTATGTCTCTCGGGAATACACTGTATCCCTTGTACTTGATTATATCCTTCTTCCTGTCTACTATGTAGAAGTATCCCTCCTCGTCCATGTATGCTATGTCTCCTGTCCTAAGCCATCTTCTGCCGCAGCACATGAAGAAGACTTTCTCGTTCTCCTCGGGCCTATTGTGGTATCCCTTCATCACTTGTGGGCCCGAGATGACCAGCTCTCCGGTCTCTCCTGGAGGCAGTATCACCGGCTCCTCTATGCTGGCAACCGCTGCCATGGTGCTTGGAACAGGTACTCCTATACTTCCCACCTTTGCCCTGCCTAGTATAGGGTTGACGTGGGTTACGGGGCTGGTCTCTGTTAGGCCGTAGCCCTCTCTGAGCTTTGCCCCGGTTACCCTCTCGAACTCCTCAGCTACTGCTTTGGGTAGGGGTGCGGCCCCGCTTATGCACACCTCTAGGCTTCTCAGGTTATACCTGCTCCTCTTAGGATGGTTTAGTATTGCTATGTACATGAGGGGGACGCCGTGAAATACTGTTGCCTTATGCTTCTGGATATCCTTCATGACGGTCTCTACATCCCATCTTGCATATGTTAGTATAGTGGCTGCCTTGTGGATCCCCGAGTTGAGGACAGCTGTCTGGCCGTAGATGTGGAACCATGGTAGGGCTCCTACGAAAACATCCTCTCCCTTGACTCCTCTCTTGAACCATGCATCTATCTGGATCACGTTTGCGAGTAGGTTGTAGTGTGTTAGCTCAGCCGCCTTCGGTGTCCCCGTAGTGCCCCCCGTGTACATGAGTGCGGCTACATCATTCTTTGGATCTATCCCTGGGTCTCCTGTGTATGGCCCCGCCGATGCCAGTTCCTCCTTGAATAGGGTGTGCTTGCCCCCTGTAGGCGGCTTTGGCGGCTTCGCCTTTAGCTTGTAGAGGAGTGATTTTATCCCTGGCAGGTAGTCCTGGATTCCCGTCCATATGACTTTATCAACACTGTCTGGGAGGCCTGCTAGGACCTTATCCCTGAATATGTCTATCGCTACTAGGATCCTGGCTCCGTTGTCCTTTAGCTGCCTGTTTATCTCGTGGGGGCTGTAGAGGACGTTCATGGGTGATACTGTAGCCCCTACCATTAGGGTGCCGTAGTATGCTATTGCGAACTGGGGGCTGTTGGGTAGGAATAGAGCTACCACGTCTCCCTTACCTACCCCGGCGCCCTGTAGCACTCCTGCGAACCTGGATGCCGAGGAGTGGAGCTCCTTGTACGTCATCTTGTATCCGTAGAAGTATATTGCAGTCCTATCCGGGTACTTTGCGGCAGACTCCTCAAGTATCGTATAGAGCGGCTTCTCTGGGACTTCAACCTCCTCTGGCACTCCCTCGTCGTATGCTTTGAGCCATGGTTTCGCCTCGTATCCCTTGTAGGCTGAGCTAGGATCCTGGGCCACTCTTGTCACACCGTTTTCCATTGGATTCCCATAGTTTTATATAGTTTAACTGGGGGCGGTCCCGCCTCGGGTTCGCTCGTCACCCCGTCGGGTCAGCAGCGATCAGGCCATGGCATCCCGCCCCCATGGTTGGATGTGCGTCTTGCCGTGGGGTGATATTGGTTACCTGTTTGCCATGCTATGTATGCATTGAGCAGAGTACTCGCAGGCACCGCACTTGGCCGGGCTGGGTGATGGCCTGGCTAGTGCCCTATTCTTGGCGATCCTAACGGCTCTGGATAGTATGCGCTCCGCCTCCTCCCTGGTGTAGACCCTTGTCGAGGCTACCCACCCCTCTCCCCTCCCCGGTTTTAGCCCATGAATTATTGTGTAGTGTAGAGCCTCCTCTAGTGCCCTGGTATCGGCTCCTACAACAACTACCAGCCTGAGTATACCCTTAACCATGCCCTGCATATCAAGCAGTAGCGCCGCTGCCTTTAGGGGCGCGAAGTCTCCCTCATATACTCTGGGAACCCCTCTTAGGCTAGGCCTGAGTATCCCGTAGACATTGTCATCCCTATATAGTAGGGCCCCCGGGGATATGGCTACCTCAACCCCCTCTACCGTGCCGTGTATAACCTCTACCGTGGCTCGGATTCCAGCTTCTCCTATAACCTTCTCTAGAACCTTCCTTGAAGGCGGCTTAGGCCTCCTAGTAGGGTGCTCCTGTGATAGTACTGCCTTGTACTCGC
>JALUDK010000052.1 GCA_027044005.1 Acidilobaceae archaeon
TTGCCCGCATCTACAGGGTTCTTGCATGGGTTGTGGAGGCGCTGGCGGCGGAGGGTGATGAGGAGAGGAGGAGGGCTTTGGAGAGGGCATTGGAGGAGGTGGGTGGGGCTAGCCGGTCTCCCTGACACCGATGTATATAGTGCTGCTCCCCGCTATCCCCCTTACCTTGATCCTCCCCCCGCGGTATAGCCTATACCCATGGTTGTACTCGTAGGAGACTATGTAGACGTCTCCTGCCTCGACGCATGGGGGGTAGAGTAGCGCTCCCTCCTGGCCTGGCTCCACGGTGACCCATGCTTCCACCCTTCTCCTGGGCGTGTCTACCCTCCAGTAGCTCGCCAGGGGTGGGCAGTGGATCGCGGGTTCCCGGGGCGCTGCCACCCAGCTTACGTGGACTCCATCGTAGTAGCCTCGCCTCCAGGATAGGCTCGGGTCTCTTGTGTACGGTTTCACCGTTGCCGTGAATTCGTGTAGGAAGCGGGAGGGCCTCTGGGTGGCCACGATCAGGTCTACATCACTGATCTCATTGTTCTCAGCGCCTATCGCGGTTGTCCCCGTTAGCCCCAGGGTCCAGCCCTTGAATGCGTATGCCAGCTCGACTGCTGCCTGGGATACTCTACCCCGGGGCTTCCTTACTACCATCTCCAACGCCTCTATGGGGCCTATCCTAGCTATAACGTTGGCCTCTCGTATGTAGGGCATTGAGGCGCCGTATAGAGGATCATGGTACTGCCTGGCCCCTATGGTGTCTATCGCCTCGGCTAGCCCCTTGGGGCCGTAGGTCTTGATGACCCTGCATAGGCTCGCGCCGGGCCGCCTCCACGGGGATCTCCTGCATATGCGGTATTTGGGGATTACCGGGATTAGGCCCGGTGGCCTTGGTATGCCGATCTCCTGGTATACCCCGCCGCTGCTTGTTATAATCATGGAGCCGTGCACTGCCTTATCCACCCGCCTAGGTCTGGGGATGCCCTGGCTCCTTTAGGCGTGTGGAATAGTTGAAGCTTGGCCTTGTATATGCCTGGCTTGATCTCCTGGTACCTGGTGTGCCAGGTTTCTAGTATCAGCCTGCCTACCCCCTCTATGCTTACCTGGTATAGTGCTGGTACTCTGTGTGGTGCCGTCGCCTCTTCTATGGTTATCCTGGCCGTGATCCATCCTAGGGGGGTGGTGTAGCCCGTGCACCCCCTTGCCTGTAGGGTTTCTAGTATCCTGATCGTGTATCGTTCCCCCCGGTAGCAGGCGTCTAGGAGCTGGTAGCCGTGGATCCTGGGTACCGCTGCCTTGTGTTTGCCTGGGCAGGGGGTGATCCTTCCCTCCTCTTTGAGGTCTTCTAGGGCCTTGTAGATCCTCCATCCATCACCGTGGTATGCCAGTATATCCACGTCGCTTTGTGGGGTCTCGTGGAGTGTGGCCCATGAGCCTGTTAGGCCTGCCCACTCCGGGTTTATTGTTTCTAGGAGCTCCGCTACCCTGGGCCTAGCCTCTGCTAGGTCCCTCATCCTGAGT
>JALUDK010000053.1 GCA_027044005.1 Acidilobaceae archaeon
GACCTCATGGATGAGGCCCTGGAGTAGATCCACTCTAGGCTTCCCTCGGCCTCCGCTATGATCCTGCCCCTACCGGTCCTAACCTCTACTGGGCTACACCTAGCCTCCCATCTGCACTCCTCTAGCGCCACGTCCTCCAAGCCTGGGTTTACCTTGAGTAGTAGCCTCACCCTACGCTTCACCCTCCCCAGCTGGCCCCGGGGGCCGGGTGCTATAATTAACCGGGTCTATCCTGTGCTGCATCCCGGCATTCTTCTACAGACTTTCGATAGTAGGTAGAGTAAGTGCTCTACTTCCCTCCTTGACCCGGACTTTGCCGCTATCCTCTTGACCGCTGTCACTATATCGTTCCTCCTCTTAGTATCCTCTACTACCGCCGATACTAGTGCCCTGGTGTACCTTTCTAGGAGGCCTAGCAGCCTCTCGTCTGGCGGGTCTAATCGTATATTCCTGCCCCTGCCCTTGTAGATCTCGTAGAGGTATATCGCTATCGATGTTGCCAGATTAAGCGTTGGATACTCCGGGTTTGCTGGTATGGTGGATAGAAGGCTGCACCGCTCTATCTCGCTCCTTGTTAGGCCGACGCTCTCCCTCCCGAAGACTAGGGCAACGGTGCCCCGGGATGATACTGCTATCTCCGCCGCCCTCTCAGGCGGCACGGGGTTGCGGAGCACATCCCTCTCCCTCGCTATCGCTGTTGTGCATATCGACAGTGAGGCTCCCTCTAGCGCCTCCTCCAGGGTCTCCACGACCCTGGCCCTTGCTAGGACCTCGGCCCCACGGGCGCTATACTCCATAGCTTCCTCCACGCTGGTCTTCGGCGAGACTATGTATAGCTCATCCACCTCGAAGTTCCTGGCTAGCCTTGCTGCTACTCCCAGGTTCATCGCACCCTCTGTACCCACCAGTACTAGTCTTAGCCTGTCCACGTCGTTAGCCCCTCCCCCACTAGGACTACTGCCTTGATCGTCTCCATAAAGAACCTCTTCTCCACCCTGACTAGGGGCTTGTAGCCGTGCCGTGTAAGCTTCCTCTCTGGGTCTATCGGTGATAGGGTTGAGTACACTATGAGTACGGCCCTGGCTAGGCCGGGTGCAGTCGCTACTATATCCTCGAGGAGGCCGCTGGGGCCCCAGCTGGTGTAGAGCCACTCCTCACAATCACCCCGAGCTAGCTCCCGGTCGTCGACCTCCAGATAGGGCGGGTTGGATATGGCCAGGTCGAAGCTTCCCGTTATACATGAGGCCCCGCTGCACCTCGCCACCAATGCCTGGGGTATTGTTGATAGGGTGCACCTGGCAGTCTTTACGGCGTAGGGGCTATGATCCACGGCTAGTATCCTGGCAGGCTCTAGGATCTTATGGGCGGCTAGGGCTAGTATACCCGTGCCGGTGCCTAGGTCTACCACGCTCTCAGCCCTGAGCCCTAGGCTTGCAGCCCTGGCTAGCGCCTCTACCGCTGCCAGTGTATCGTCTGAGGGTTGGTAGACGCATGGGTGTGTGC
>JALUDK010000054.1 GCA_027044005.1 Acidilobaceae archaeon
AGCGCCAGGATGTACCCCGAGACCGATATACCCCCACTGGAGGTTGACGAGGAACTGGTTAGGATGGCGGAGGAGATCAAGCCTGAGCCTGTTGAGGCTAAGATGAGGCGGCTCGTGGAGGAGTACGGCCTATCCAGGGAGCTGGCTGAGCAGGTTATCGAAGATGTCAGGCTTGACCTGATCGAGAGGCTAATATCCCGGTACCACGGGGAGCTGCCTGCCAGTGTTATAGCATCTCTCTTCACAGTAACCCTCAGGGGCCTCCGGAGTGAGGGGGTTGATATAGAGGCTATCTCAGACGACGTCCTAGAGGAGCTGGTGGACATGATAGCCCGGGGCGAGGTGGCGAAGGAGGCGGCAGAGGAGATACTCAAGAAGGCGGCTGAGGAGCCTGGCAAGGGGGCCAGGGCCATAGCTAGGGAGCTGGGCCTGGGCAGGGTAGCTAGAGAGGAGGCTGAGAGGATCGTCGAGGAGATAATTAAGGAGAACATCGACAAGGTGAGGGAGAAGGGCGAGAGGGCGAGAGGACTGATAATGGGCCGAGCCATGGCCAAGCTCAGGGGCAGGATAGAGGGCAAGATAGTCGCGCAGATCGTCGAGGAGAAGCTCAGGGAGGCTTTAAGAGGGTAGCCCCATGGACCCCCGGATGGCCGCCGAGGCCTCGAAGATACTAGGGGAGACCGTGTATAGGCTATGGGGCCCCGGCCCCGGGGGCTTCATCTACACCCGCAGCGGACCTGGGACTCGTAGCCTACACCTATACAATGTGAAGCGTAGGGAAGATGAGAGGCTGAGCGAGGGGCCCGTGGAGGCAGCTGCTGGCTCCGAGGCGTTTATCATCTATGCAGTCTCCAGGCCCAACGGCTCTATCCTAGAGATACACGATGGATCCGAGGCTCAACCCATCATGGGGTTTAAGCCGGGCAAGGTCACTGGCCTAGCAGTCGCCAAAGATATGGCTGCGGCCAGCATCTCCCTAGCCCAGGGTGTGGAGGTCAGAATCATAAACCCCAAGGAGGCAGCAGTCACCTCCACGATAAGACTGGAGGAGCCCTTCCGGGTAGAGGCTATACACAAAGGGCTTGTCCTTGGAGTCGACGATGGGAGCGGCCGCCTGGGAGTGCTGGATCCCAGCGATGGGAGGCTACACCTAACCAGGCCGCCTGGCGGTGGGAGGGTGAAGCAGGTTAGGCTGAGGGGAGACGACGTCTCGGTCCTTGTCTCTAATATAGTGGATGAGGTGTACATATATGACACCGAGACCGGGTTCAGGGAGAAAGTGTCTTCCAGCCACGAGACGCCCAGAACCAGCGAGGTCCTCGACCACGGTTGGCTGGACGGGGCGCTCTGGACCATAGCAAGGGGCCAAGGCACCTGGCTCCAGATAGACGGTAGGAGGGTAAACGCTAGGCTAAAGGGGAACCCCAGGAGGGCGGCCCCAATACCCGGGGGCCTCGCGGTGGAGTACAGTAGCATAACTATGCCTAGCAGGATCGCGCTCATAGAGGACCCCGCAGGGAAGGCCAGGGTTAGGATCCCTAGGGGTATGGAGAAGGCCAGAGAGGTTGTCGAGGCCAGCGTGAGGGAGACCCACATAGAGGCCCGGGGGCAGGTCAGGGTCCCCCTGCTGATAGCTGAGCCGCGGGGAGCGCCCAAGCCGGGGGGTGTGGCTATTTACATACACGAGGGGCCCTGGAGCAGGGTCAGGGATGAATGGAACCCTGTGATAGCAGCGCTACTACTCCTTGGCTACAGTGTAGTGGCGCCAAACTATAGGGGTAGCAGTGGGGAGGGGAGGCACTATGCCGACCTGGTGCTTGGGGACCCTGGAGGCGGGGACGTAGAGGACGTGGTTGAGGCTGCCAGGTGGGCCAGGAACCGGGGGTTGGGGGACCAAATCCACCTGGTGGGCAGAGGGTACGGCGGCTACCTAGCCATACTCGCCTCGATGGAGGCCCCGGGGATTGTTAGGAGTGTGGCGGTCGAGAATCCTATAGTTAACTGGGTAGACGAGGTGAGCAGCAGTGACGTGGGTGACAGGTGTAGGGCCGACGCTCTATTTCAGGGTGACACCGAGCTGATGGCAAGGAGGAGCCTAACGGAGCTAGGGCTACCGAGAACCAGGATCCTGATAGTCTCAGCCCCCCACCGGGCTAGGAGCATACTGAGCTACGCCGCCACGCTGATCGACTCCGGCGTCGACGTCTCCCTCCACGTTGACAGGGACTCCGAGGGCAGGTTCATCCTGGAGCTCGCTTTGTTCCTGGCCAAGCCTCAGGGGCGAGGGTAATAACCCTCGCCAATGGCATATGGGCCTATTAGGGGGCCGCGCTGGGGTTATGGGATGGAATCCGGGATCCGAGCCCCCACCCGGGGGGCAGTGGTGTGGCATAACTTCGCCGACCCCCAGCGCGGCCCCGATACCTAGGAGGGCCCCTAGGGTTGGCATGCGGGATATACAGGCTAAGGGACTGGTCTAGAGTCGAGCCTGGCGAGGTGCTCGGGTGTAGACCTGCTAGGAGGTGGATCCTCTACCTGGGCGAGGTACACGAGGCCGGGTGGAGTATATACTGCAACACCATGCTCCTTAGGGAGGCAGCCAAGGCAGGGGCAAGGTTCCTCGGCCTAGAGCACTTTACCTACGATCAGCAGGAGCTGCTGGATGAATGGTTCGCGGGCACGCTAGACTGGGGCGGCTTAACCGGCAAGTACACGGGGGGCTTCAGGCTAGACGCATACGAGCCCCTACTAGAGGAGGCCCGCAGGCTCGGGCTACGCCCCGTAGCGCTCTTCCCGCCCCGTAGGCTGGCCAGCCAGGTTGCCAGGATGGGCATCGATGCCCTGGATAGCCTTGAGACTCCCCTCCCGCCCAGCCTGCTCAGGGAGGCGGTTGTCGAGGAGTACCGGGGCTACCGTGAGAGGCTGCTCAGCCTCTTCCCCCGCGAGGGGCCCATGGCGAGGCTAGGCAAAGAGGGCCTTATACTAGCGCAGGCCTTCAAGGACACGGTTGCCGGCTACCTGGCAGCGGAGGCATCCTCTAGGTATGGTAGTGGCATCGTGCTTGCTGGCTGGGCTCACGTGGAGTTCAACGGCTCCATACCCTCCAGGGCTAGGAGGTTTGACCCGGGCCACGGGTTCCTGGCTGTGACTGCCCGGGAGTCTGGTCTAGACGAGGCTAGGAGCCGGCTGGAGGAGTGGCTACCCGTCACTATTGCCAGTTTTCTCAGCATCCCCCATGGCCATTAGGACCTTCTCCAGGCCGTAGCCCTCCTCCAGCCTGTTTATGAATGTGAGCCTATCGTCCACGTAGACTAGGAAGTAGCTCCTCCTATACTCCGGGTGGTCCTCCTTTATCCGTTCCAGGAGCGGTGGGGGCCAGAAGAGGCCCTCCACATCCTCCGGCCTGACCCAGTGGAACTCTAGGCCCTGGAAGCTGGGCCTGGGCTCGCCCCTGTGACGGCAGAGGAAGTAGAATAGGACCTCGTGCCTAGAGAAGCCCCTCCTTACGTAGATCACCTCCACCACGTACACCAGGCGGAGGGGCGTCACCTCTATCCCTGCCTCCTCCCTCAGCTCCCTCACCGCGCAGAAGGGTATAGTCTCATCCCACTCCAGCCTGCCCCCGGGTATGGAGTATACCCCGTTCTCCTCCCTCTGCATCAGTATCCTGCCAGCCTCATCGACGACTATACACCTGCTCCTAACCAGCACTGGCCTGCGGCGCCTGTAGCGGTAAACCATAACCTCTCCCCCACTGTAATACCCTCCATCACGCCTTAAAACGAGGGCCCCCTCTCAATAGTGTGATCCAGGGGTGTAGGCTTGAGCCTAATGGTGAGGATCCTGGAGACGCTGAAGAGCGGCGGCCCGATGGGCCCCGGGGATGTTGCCCAGAGGCTAGCCGCGCCAAGGTATAGGGTGCTCTCCACATTCCACTGCCTCAAGGAGCTGGGCCTGATAGAGGAGGTGTACTCCAAGGGGAGCTACAAGATATACACGATCACGCTGGCCGGCAGGACACTACTAGAGGAGGCAGAGAAGGCCGGGGGCCTAGCAGCGGTGATGGAGAGGCTCACCCTAGCACAGCCCAGCCACGAGGAGGCCGCGGGGGAGGCTCAGATATCATCCGGCATATAGCCGGGCTTCTCCTCCAGGTTGATCACAGGTATAGCGATCCACCCGGTCCTAGTCCTATCAGAGACCTCGACCTTCTCCCCAGTCTCATCAGCCCTAGCCAGGATATACCGGACAGGCCTCCCGGGCTCCTCCTCGCCAGCCACATAATAATACACGACAGGCACACCGTAATACTTGTAATAATCCTTGTAAATCGTCTGCAACGCATAAACCCAGCCAGAGGAGCCGCGGAACCTATAGACAGGCATAAGGAACATCCTGGAGGCGAGGGTTGACGCAAGCCTAGCAATATCACCCAGGCTGGACACCCTCACAGCAACAACCCTATCAAGCTCCACCACAAGCACCCCAACAAGACAGGCAACAACGGGGGATAAAACATTAAACCCCCACAGACAAAAAACCCAAACCCAGGCCAAGCGGGCAGCGCGGGGGTGCCCGAGCCTGGTCAAAGGGGTCGGGCTTAGGACCCGATGGCGTAGGCCTGCGTGGGTTCAAATCCCACCCCCCGCACCACTTGACGCCTTCGGCGTCAACGTTGAACTCCTCCGGTATCCTTTCAACAGATATGCATTGATGTCCTACGCTTCCTAACCGCTATTATCTCAATAATTTTTAAGACGACTATAAATAGTGAAAAGTTAGTGATATCATGACATAACAGATCAATAACGGAGTTCTAGACTAAGACCTGCACCTAGAACCATTAGTGTAACGCTTTGAGAGCATCCTTAAGACAGCTATAGCAACTAAGGTGAGCTGATCTTGAGAACACACAAGTCATAATGTAATAGAGCTTGAGGAGATAGACACTAGTGACTAATAGTGTATACCCTTATGCTTATGCTAGTTTTTATAATCTTTATTATCCACTTGTATCACATAATCATCATGGTGACGAGTGATTGCATTGACACAGTCGCTTAATAATGTTAAGAGCGGAAAGTACAGGATTAGGCCACCACTAGTTAAGCCTAGTAGGTTAACTAAACGCCGTAGGAATGGTACGGGTAAAGATTTAAGCAGTGGATGGGTTGTGAACTATGCCGTGGGCTGCACTCACGGCTGCATCTTCTGTTACGTGGATGCAATCCATAAGAAATTCAACCCTTACAAGCTGGACACCAGACCGTGGTGGGGCCAGTACTTCTATGTACCTGAAAACCTTTGGCAGGCCATAAAGGAGACACCGTGGCATCGCTGGGCTGGGGAGGAAATTCTAATGAGTAGCACACATGACCCGTATTTACCCCAGCTCTACAGATACACTCGTGCTATACTCGAGTATGCCTTGAGAGCTGGAGTTAGAGTTAGAATCCAAACAAGAAGCATGCTTGTACTTAAGGATCTGGACTTCCTAGCGCAATATAAGAATAGGGTTATCGTACAGGTGTCAATTGCTACTATGAACCCAGAGTTTGCACGTCTCATCGAGCCTCGTGTTCCAAGTCCCAAGAAGCGTCTTTTGATCTTGCGTGAAGCAAAGAGCAGAGGACTAGAGACTGGTGTTATTATTGCTCCAATATTCCCGCCTAATAGGCATAGAGTATGGCTAGAAGAGGATCTAGACACATTCATGGCTAGCCTAGCTGAGATAGGAGTAGATAGAGTATACGGGGAGATCCTGCACGTGAGAGGGCAAAATATGAGATATATACGAGAAGTTTTAGGAGAACCATTGCATGTGAGCAGAGACTTCGATCAGTATGTGGAGGCTCTATTCTATAGGC
>JALUDK010000055.1 GCA_027044005.1 Acidilobaceae archaeon
GTGTAGGATATATTAAGGCATTCATGTAAGTCGATGGATGTTCATAAGCCTTTTCACACTTGTCTACTTGGTTCCCGGGCGGGTTTTATCTATATCGTTATATAACCTTTTTTAATCCCATGACCTCCATAGCATGATGGGGCCCACCTTGTCGCGGAGAGTGGCTATCATAGGAGTAGGCTGGTATGGGTTCAAGCCTGCCGTCCCCGACCTGTCGTTTAGGGAAATGATGTTCGAGGCGTCCATGAGGGCTGCCGAGTCTGCCGGGGTGGACTTGAGGAGGGATGTAGATGCATTCGTATCCAGCCAGGAGGACTATTGGGAGGGGATAGCTATAGCGGATGAATTCGCGCCGGAGCCGATCGGGGGGGTGCTGAGGCCGACCTTCACAGTTGCAGGCGACGGGCTCCAGGGCCTGGCCCAGGCTTACATGCTGATCAAGACCGGGTACTTTGATGTAGTACTCGTTGAGAGCCATGCCAAGCCAAGCGATATACTCAGCCTAGATAAGATCTATGAGCTAGCGTTGGACCCGGTGAATGTTAGGCCCATATCACCGAGCAACCCCCTCTTCACCGCCGGCCTTGATGCAGTTGCATACATGTCCAGGACAGGGCTGGAGAGAGAGGACCTCGCCTTTATAGCGGTGAAGAACAGGGTGCAGGGGCTGCGGAACCCTAGGGCCAGCTACGCCGCCAAGATAAGCCTCGAGGAGGTCCTTGAGGCCGAGGCTTACATATACCCCATGACCCGGTATGAGGTAGCCGGCTTCACCGATGCGGCGATAACAGTGATCCTTGCCAGCGAGGATGCGGCCAGGAGGTTCACCGATAACCCTGTCTGGGTCAGCGGGGTAGGGTGGTCCACCGAGACCGGCACCGGGGCCCTGGCCTGGCACGAGTGGGGACGGATGAAGTCGATGAGGATGGCAGCGGACATGGCTTACAGGACCGCTGGCGTGAAGCCCAGCCAGATAGACCTGGCTGAGGTTGAGGACAGGTTCAGCTTCATGGAGCCACTCACGCTGGAGGAGGCGAGGCTCGCGCCGGAGGGTGGCGCCGCGAAGATGGCTAGGGAGGGCGTCTTCAGCCCTGATGGCAGCCTTCCTGTGAACCCTAGCGGGGGGAGCCTGGCTATGGGGGTAGCCCTGGAGGCCACTGGCCTGGCTAGGCTGCTGGAGGCCTACCTACAGCTAGTGGGGGCCGCGGGGCCCCACCAGGTTGAGGCCACGAGGGCGCTGGTAGCCTCCTGGAGGGGGCCCCCGACGTATACTAGTATGGCTGTGATTCTGGAGTCGGAGGATGCGTTGTAGGATGGGGGTGTGAGTGGTGAGGCCTAATATTCATGTGAAGAATAAGGTCGCTGTCGTAGGTGCTGGTCTCACCCTGTTCAGGAGGAGGATGCTGGAGACGCCTAGGGAGCTGGCATGGGAAGCCGCCAGTATGGCCCTCGAGAGCGCGGGGCTGACGCTGAAGGATATAGAC
>JALUDK010000056.1 GCA_027044005.1 Acidilobaceae archaeon
GCCTAGCGTTACCTATGTGGATCACGAAGTCTGGATTGGGGGCGAACCTGGTTCTAACACTTCCCTCCACCGCTCCTGGTAGAGGGGGGAGACGGGGCTTCTCCTCCTTCTTAGCCTTCTCCTCTAATAGCTCCGGGTACTCCTCCTCTAGCATCCTCCTCTGGGCATCTAGTGGGAGTTTGTTGACCTCCTCTACGATTCTCGATGCCAGCTGGGCTATCTCCCTGGCCCTACTCCTTAGCTCTGGGTGCTCCCCCAGGATCATACTCATTACACTACCGGTCCTAGCCTTGCCTCCGTGCTTCACAGCGTTCTTCAGCGCATAGCCCCTAACCAGCCTCTCGAGGTCCACTCTTAACCTACCTCCAGCATCCTGATGGAGTCGCTGGGGGCTATCACGTATATGTACCTCTGCCTCTCCCCCTCCAGCCCCCAGGCTATGTAGACTATAACACCCTCTACCCCGGCCCTGAGGGTCCTGGTCTCCCCCTTGCCTGTTAGTATGTAGGCTAGGATCGTCCCTGGCCTAACCTCGTCGCCCTCGCGCGCCCTATGGTTTACTTGGACTCCTAGCGCCTCTACAAGGCTGACCCTGGTGCCAGGCTCGACTAGCAAGGCCTTCCCCTTCCATGGGATGTATAAGGCGAATCTCCTCTTCACCACCGCCTCTACCGGGTCAAGTATGTGGCTTGTGAGGTGCTCATACGGGGCTAGCCCTAGGCCCTGGCTCTTGCAGGGCCTCTCTACCCTGGCTCTTCCGCCGAGTGGCACGAGGCACTCTATGGACTCGTGCCCGTCTAGGTAGGCTCTTGGGAACTGGTAGTCGGTGGCCCTGTATTCCATCTACTTCTCCCTCTCCACTACGAACCTAGCTAGGCTCCTGAGGAAGTCCCTAGCTCCCTCGTCCTTGACGCTTTCGAGCCCGTCTAGTATAGCGATGGCCCTCTCCATATACCTCCTCGCTAGGCCCTCAGCGTAACCTAGGGCCCCAGTCTCCCTGATCAGGCTGGCAAGCTCCTCATACCTCTCCTCCGCCAGCAGCCTCTCGACCCTCTCCCTGCCAACCTTCTCTACCGTGTATATGAGGAGTATCGTCTTCTTGCCCCTCCTCAGGTCATTGTATACAGGCTTCCCCGTCTTCTCGGGGTCGCCGTAGACCCCCAGTATGTCGTCCCTTATCTGGAAGGATATACCAACCATCCTCCCGTACTCCCCCATTGCGGAGACAACGCTACTCTCAGCTCCAGCCGCGAGCGCCCCGAGCTTTGCAGAGGCCTCTATCAGGGCCCCCGTCTTCAGGTATACCATGTTTAGGTAGTCCCCTACACCTACATCCCACGTCTCCTCATACATCATATCATAGGCCTGGCCCTCCGAGAGTTTCACGCTAGCCTCCGCTAGGACCTCGTAAGCCTCCTCAGCCCTTCGCAGCCCCCTGGCCCTGGAGTCGCCGACCATCATGAAGGCGTAGGCGAAGAGCAGATCGCCAGCTAGTATGGCAGCCGGCTCTCCCCATACCCTGTGGACCGTAGGAACACCCCTCCTATAATCGTCTCTATCCATTATATCGTCATGTATAAGGCTGAAGTTGTGTATAGCCTCTACTGCACCAGCCAGGGGTACTGCCACGGAAGCTGCTGTAGGGCCACCAAGCATGCTGGCAGTGGCTAGGGTTACGGCAGGCCTGACCCTCTTCCCGCCAGCCCTGAGCAGGTGGGTGGCCGCCTTGTATATGTACCCGGGATCCCCTCTTATCCTCTCCCAGAGGTAGGAGTCCACGATGGAGGCATAGCCCGCCAGTATGTGCATGAGACTGTTGCTCATCCTCACTACTCCACCATGGATCCCCCTGGAGCCGTTGGGGGATTTATGTTGAGTAACGCCTCCTCCACAGTAGCGCCTCCACTCTCCCCCTCAATGTATACCAGTCAACATCGACACCCCGAGACTCAAGCTCGCCCCTAAGCCGGCCATGGACAACGATAGGAGCCAGCCACAGGTCCTCAACCCTCTTGGAGCCGGTCATAAATAGTATGGTGCGGAGCTGGTATGCTATCGACTCTAGTAGCCTTCTTGCCGAGTTCCTCCCACCGCTCAGGAGCGCCCTCAGGACAGGTAGGGCCACCCCAGCCATGTCAGCCCCGAGCGCTATGCTCCTCCCAGCGTCAAGCCCGTTCCTCACGCCTCCACTCGCTATAATATAGCCGCCGGGAGCAGCGAGCCTGGCCTCAACTATAGACACGGCGGTCGGGTTGCCCCAGTAGTCGCTCAGGGGCCCCGCTGGCCTCAGCGGGGCTCCATGCCTCTTCTTGGACCTTAGCACCTCCACCTTTATCCAGTTAGTCCCACCCAAGCCAGAGACGTCGAAGCACTTTACCCCTGACCGGTAGAGGAGCCTGATAACCTCGCCGGGTATGCCAGTGCCCGTCTCCTTTACTATTACAGGCACATCCAGGGAGTCGGCGATCTCTATTATCCTCTCCAGAACCCCAGAGTAGTACGGGTCCCCCTCGTCCTGGTACGCCTCCTGGCCTGGGTTTAGGTGTATCGCCAGTGCATCGGCGCCGATCATCTCTACAGCCCTGCGAGCCTCCCTGACACCGTAGCCGCGTGAGAGCTGCGGCGCGCCCAGGTTGGCTACAACCACTGTACTAGGGGCAGCCTCCCTGGCTATAGAGAAGGTATGGGCGAGCCCCGGGTCCTCGATGGCGGCCCTCTGGCTCCCCACGCCGAATGCTATCCCCATCTCCTCCGCCAGCGATGCGAGCTCCCTGTTGATCCAGGCAACATCGGGGTGGCCACCCGTCATGCCGGTGATCATGAGGGGCGCCCTGAGCTTTTTGCTGGTACCACAGAAGCTCGTGGTAAGGTCCACATCGTCTAGGTCGATCTCGGGTAGCGGGTTGTGAACGATCCTAACGTACTCTAGCAGGGTTGACTCCCTGGACTCGACCCCGGCCTCGGCGACCATCCTTATGTGTTCCATCTTCCTCGACGAGGTCTCCCCCAAACCCTGGCACCCACGAGGCTGAGGGTTAGAACAGTAATAATACCACCCTCCCTACACTCCCCCGGGTCTTCGGGCTACTATTTTATCACCCCTGAGATGTATAGACACGCCATGGGTGTTGGGCTTCATGGAGTATAGGGTCGAGAAGATCAGGTTCCCCTGCGGCGGGGAGGAGTGCAGCGGGCTCCTCTACCTGCCCCAGGGTGAGGGCCCCTTTCCTGGGGTCGTCATGGCCGGTGGCCTGGGTATAGTTAAGGAGGTACACGCCGATGACTACGCCGGCTACTGGGCCTCCCAGGGTATAGCAGTCCTCTCCTTCGACTATAGGAGGATTGGCGAGAGCGGGGGCGAGCCTAGGCTAGCAATCTACCCGGAGGACCAGCTGGCAGACTATAGGTGCGCGATCAGCTACATGAGGAGCAGGGAGGAGATCGAGGGGGATAGGCTCTGCGTGTGGGGCACTAGCTTCAGTGGGGCACACGTGCTATCCCTCCTAGCGTTCCCACCTAGGGGGGTCAGGTGCGGGGTTGCGCAGGTACCCAGCGTCTACATGTACAAGACCCTAGAGATGCACCACGGCAGCATAGCACCGCTACTATGGCTGGCAGAGGAGGCGAGGCAAGAGTGCTGTAAGGGGGATTACAGCGAGGCGATGGTACCTATAGCGTCACAAAACCCCCCGGGCCTGATAACTAGCGGAGAGGCTGTGGAGTACTACAGGGAACAGGCAAAGAGGTACAAGACGATGGAGAACAAGGTGACGATAGACAGCCTGGAGAGGATAATAGGCTACAACCCGGGCCATCAGGCGGAGCTAGTATCCAAGCCTATACTCTTCATAGTTGCAGAGAAGGACAAGACCGTGCCAACAGGCGAGGTTATAGAGGTCGCATCCAGGGTGAAGGTAGACAAGAGGCTAGTCCGCTACATGGCCGGGCACTACGACGTCTACCGGGACCCGCTCAGGACCGATATAGCAAAGCTAGAGCTAGAATGGTATAGGATCCACCTAGAGGAACACTAGCCGCTAGACCCCCGCAGGGCGCCCCCAACAGCTCCTCCTATCATCCCCAGCAGCGCCTTAACCAGGAACATGACCAGAGCTAGCATAGAGCCCACGGCCAGACCAGCCATAAAGCCTGGGGGGCCGAAGAAGGACCCTATAAGGGTGAACAGTAGCACCACAACGATCCCGCCCAGAGCCCCTGCAAGGAAGCCGGCAGTGGCCCCCCTGCCAGCGCCGCCCCCAGCCAGGAACCCAGCTATAAAACCAGCTGCCAGGGAGCCGAATATCGGTATAGGGCTCAACACGATCATAGCCAGGAACCCGATAAAAACGGCAAGTAGCAACGCTACACACCCTCTACACTAGGGGAGAACTCGCAGGAGGGCTTATAAGCTACAACACCGCGAGTAGGCCCTATATTATAGTCTCATATTGATAAGCCTAGACAGGCACCATACGCCACTGCGGGAGTGGTGTTTTGGCCGCCGAGGGGTACGAGAGGCTAGAGGCCTACCTAAGAGCAGCAGAGGAGCTGGGATATGCAACCCCCCTGGAGAGGGCGCTGGAGGGCAGGGCAGGGATAAGGGATATAGTAGAGCTGTACAGGGCCCCCCTCTGGCTCCTAGGCGGAGTCGCCAGAGCGGTGACAGATGGACTCACTGGGAGGAGGGTAGGATACATAGTAAACATGATAATGAACTATACTAACATATGCGTGGTTGGATGCACATTCTGTAGCTTCTACCGTAGGCCCGGGGCCCCTGATGCATACAAGCTAGAGGCTCGGGAGGCTGCTGGTAGGGTTATTGACGCGTGGAGGAGGTTCAGGATAAGGCAAGTCCTCTTCCAGGGAGGAGTAGACCCTGGCATACCGATAGAGTACTATGAGGAGGCGTTTAGGACCATAAAGGAGGAGACGCGGGGAGAAGTAGCTATACATGGCCTAAGCGTTGTAGAGCTAGAATGGCTAGCGAAGGTAAACAGGATGAGCCTCAGGGAACTACTAGCCAGACTAATAGAAGCAGGGCTCGACAGTGTGCCAGGCGCGGGGGCGGAGATACTGAGCGACAGAGTTAGAAAGCTCATATCCCCGATCAAGAGCAGCGCTGACACTTGGATAACAACAATGGAGACAATAATGGATATGGGGCTACCGATAAGTGCAACCATGATGTACGGCCACCTAGAGACGCTAGAGGAGAGGGCAAAACACCTCCTCAGCCTACTAGACCTACAGAGGAGGAAGGGGAAGATAATGTCATTCATAACATGGAACTTCGAGCCAGGAAAGAGCCCCCTCGGCGAGAAGGTACCATACCCGGCAGGAGGTACAGAGACGCTGAGGAACATAGCGGTGGCTAGGATAGTCTTCCGGGGAGAGATCAAGTGGATCCAGGCAGGATGGCTAACGGCAGGAGTCCCACTAGGACAGGCAAGCCTAGAGTATGGCGCCAATGACTGGGGAGGAACCCTCTACGGGGAGAAGGTCCTACCCGAGGCAGGGGTCCCCCTGCCAACACTTGTAAGGAGCAGGATAGAGAAGCTCATAAGGGATGCGGGCTACGAGCCGGTGGAGAGGGATAACTGGTACAGGCCCATAGCCAAGGCGGCAGTGGGTGCATAGCCTTGAACCCGCCAAGATGGCTTGAGGACCTAGCCAGCCAGGCCGGGGTGGCCGGGCTAGAGAGGGCCATCCACGGCGACGACCTGGGTATAAGGGACGTAGAGGAGATGCTAAGGGACGCACCGCTCCACGTACTAGCAGCGGCGGCGGACTACTATGCAAGAAGGATCAAGAGGGGAGTGGGGAGCTACATAGT
>JALUDK010000057.1:0-1070 GCA_027044005.1 Acidilobaceae archaeon
TCTCTATGTGTACCATGCCGACTCTATCTACTACCAGGTCCTCGATAACGCAGTGCGCCTGACGTGGCTCGCTATAGTCAGTAATAGGGAGGTTAGGGTTGGGGTATACACGTTCTACTTCAACGAGACCCCCAGCAAGACGTCCTGGTACAAGATGAGTTATAGCGATGTGGCTGCGGCGTGTGGGGGCGACCTCTATACTCACCCGAGTAAGGTTCACGTGATCACAGGGGATGAGCACCGCGTTATGGCCGGACTGAGGCTCACGGGCGGGAACTACCCGCTCGCCATGCTCGTGTTTAGTATTGAAGGGGATAGCCTGAGCCTGGATAGGTGTATAGTACACGACTTCGGCTCGAAGGATGAGAATGCCCATGCAAACATGGTGTTCTACGATAAGACCAGGGAGCCGGCCATGCTGAGTTATAGTGATGGCCTCTACCCCTACATAGCCGGCTTCGACGGGTCTGATGAACTCTACGTGTATAAGGATGGGTGGGATAGCCTGAGGATAGTCAAGAACCCGGGCTTCAAGAAGAGCGGCTACTACACCAATGTTAAGATCGTGAGGGACTCCCGGGGCGGCTACCATATAGCTGTGCTAGACAAGGACGGCGGAACCCCGAGGGTTGTATTCCTAAACCCCGAGGACCTTAGCGTAGAGCGGGTGGTAGAGCTAAGAGGTTACGAGGCATCCTACCCAGTCATGGCTAAGGGCTACTACTATGGTGTCCCAGCGCTGTATGTGGGGGTTAGGGGCTACGTAGTCGTGGTCAGCGTGGATGACATGGATGTGGTGTACTCCATCGACCTAGGCGGCGTCTCAGAGGTGTACCAGGTCGACTACACAGTGTCTCCCAAGGGGGACACCCTCCTGGTGAGGGCCCAGGACCCCGACCCGGAGAAGGCCGTGGTCATAGTCTACGCCCCGACAGGCCTCAGGAAGGGCACCATACTCAAGCTATCCATAGACAAGACCCTAGCCCACGTGGGGGAGAGCGTTAGGGCGGAGGTAAGCCTAGCCACCACAGCCGGCACCCCCCTACCAGGCAGGGTGGTCACCATAGAGA
>JALUDK010000057.1:1080-5800 GCA_027044005.1 Acidilobaceae archaeon
CCCTTGGCCTCCGTGGTTACTGGCAGCGATGGCACGGCCAAGACAGATATAGGATTGACGGGGAGGGGCACCTGGGTGCTCAGGGCAAGGTACAGCGGCGGCCAGGGCGAGGCGCCCTCCCTCAGCTCCACCGTGGCAGTGGAGGTATACGAGAGGGCCTCGACCAGGGTGAGCGTGGAGAAGTCTTGGATAGAGTCGATACCCCTCCCGGTCGAGGTGTATGTTAGGAGCCTAGACTCCGGGGCGCCCATGAGGGGGGTCTGGGTGGTCCTCTACGCCAACGTGAGCGGGGGCACCGTCGCGCTGGCAAGCGGGCAGACGGGAGCCGATGGTAGGGTCGTGTATAGCGTTAGGCTCCCAGCCGGGGTCTACAGGCTGCACGCCCTGGTTGCCGACCCCCACGTATCCACCGAGGAGGCGGAGCCGGCGACTGTAAGCCTCCACCCGCCCTTCAGGCCGGTCAGGGAGGGCCCCTACATAGCCCCCATAGGCAGGATTGTAGCCCAGGGCACCGCACTAACCGGGCCAGGTGGGAGCGCTGGTGTGCTCTTCGCCTTCTACTACGGAGAGGAGCTCGTTGAGCCCGATAGCGTGTGGGTCGAG
This sequence comes from Acidilobaceae archaeon, assembly GCA_027044005.1. Taxonomy (GTDB): domain Archaea; phylum Thermoproteota; class Thermoprotei_A; order Sulfolobales; family Acidilobaceae; genus S012-22. The sequence goes on from JALUDK010000057.1 coordinate 1,684, forward strand.
GTTATGCCAGAGGCGAGCGTGGAGCTAGACCATGTAGGGGACGGGTTGTACATAGCCGTGGTAACCCCGCCCTCTACCGGTACCTACACGGTGGTGCTCCACGCAGTCTACAATGAAGCCCACTACGTTGGGGCTGGGTACGTCTACTCAGTGAACCTGACGGGCAAGCTGGAGGAGTGGGGAAGCCAGATAGAGGCTACCCTGGAGGACCTCAGGGGCATAAGTGATACTCTAACCACTTACCTCAGGGAGATAAACTCCAGCCTCAAGAGCCTCAACGTAACCAAGCTAGTAGGCCTCATCGAGGAGGTCCACGGGGACACCGTGCTGCTTGTAAACACAACAGGGGCCATAAGAGACGGTATAGGCCAGCTACTGGACAAGGCCGACAGGATAGAGGTCCTAGTAACAAGCACGGGAGACAAGATACTAGCAGTCCAGGGAGACACAGCCAAGCTCCTATCAAGCCTAAACGCCTCGATCCAGGACCTCAAGGCAGGGCTACTACTGGTAAACACCAGCATAGGCACACTGGCAGCCAGCCTAACAGGACTCAACGCCCAGGTAGAGGCCATATCAGGGGACGTATTCACAATAAAGACAAGCCTAGGAGAGGTCACCCTGAACCTGGAGAACCTATCGAGGGCCCTAGAGGATAGCACGGTCAGCATAGGTGAGGCGGTGGACAAGATACAGGAGATAGCAGGCCTCATAGTGGAGATAGACAACGGCGTGGCCAAGATAATAGACACCACCGGGGAGGTAAGAGAGGTCCTAGTAGGAGACCTCAAGCCCCAGGTGGCGGCGGTAGGGGATAAGATAGCCCTGGTGGAGACAAGGCTAGGCCTAATGGCTACGACAACCGACGAGGTCCTAAAGAAGCTCGGGGCCATAGAGGATGCCAGCAAGGTAAGCGGAGAGACGCTGGAGGATATAGCGGGGAAGATAGATGCGCTAGCCCAGAAGATGGACAAGGTCGAGGAGAAGGTAGACAAGCTCAGGCCTGAAGATATGATAGCCCGGGGCATAGGAGGGGCCGGAGTCCTACTAGGCCTGCTAGCGGTCGCGATAGCCTCCAGGAGGCGCTAGCCACAGAACCCCCACCCCACTTTTTATACCGCCACCCATACACATCTATACATTAGGGGGCGGTGTAGCCTTGGCTAGGAGCCCTGAGGGCCTAGTATTCACAGGCTTCCTCTTCCTAGGCATGGGCATCGGCCTACTCCTAGGCAGGGTCGCTGTAGGCACGCTGATAGGCATGGGCCTAGGATTCCTAGCCATGGCCCTCATCAGGACGAGGAGCGGGTAGCCATACTCTGAGTTTGAGAGCTCCTCAACGGCTTTTCCCCTCCACGTGGCTATATCTACTATGCCTAGGGTGGGTCTTAGTGGGCGACGATGCCTGTGAGCGCTTTGATGATGCTGGTCTTCGTGAAATGTCTAATGTTGCTGATTTGGCCGTAAGGCTGCGTAGGTTCCTGGAGTACGTTGAGAGCACATACCTCTTCCTGGCCTTTATGCTCGGCTTCTTAGCTATAACCCACTTCTTCGTGGGGCTGGGCGAGGTCCTGGGTTTGCCCCGTGAAACCATGGCATCTATAGGGTCTGCGCTCGGTGTGGCCGTCTCTGGCGTTGTGTACCTTGCCCTTGCTAGGAGGATATTCAGGGTTACCGGTAATAGGTATGCCCGCATATTTAGGGGGTTTAGGGAGCTACTCGTATACAACGCTATAGTGTTCCTGGTCTGGCTGGCTGTCGTGCTTATTGTCGAGGTAGTCAACCCCGCTTCTTTGAACCTCGTGTGGCACCCTGGCTTAGCTACTATGATTATAGTAGTGTACCTGGCCAAGCGCAGCCCTACCCTTCGGCCCCACCTCATAGCTGCCCTGGTAATGCTACCCTTCACTCCAGTCGTCATACTAGAATCAGCCCAGGAGCTGGCCCTGGGTAGCATGCTTCTAGCCTACTACGCCGCGGGGGTGTATAGTCTGAGGGAGGCGTTGAGGGTCTTTGATAGGGGCTAGGAGGCCGGGCAGGGATGAACCTTGACGATGACAGAGTCAGGGTGCTGTTTAATGCGAAGAGGTTTATGATAGCCACTATACTCTATGTGAGGGGCGAGATGACTATGGCCGAGTTGCAGAGGCACACGGGGCTCTCATGGGGGGATCTGGACTCCAACTTGAGGGTCTTAATCCGGCACGGCATTGTGGAGTCTAGAAAGATCGTGACTAGGAGGGGGCCGAGGACCATGGTGGGGCTGACTAGGAGTGGCGAGGCTCTGTATGAGGAGTTGACTAGGATCCTCACGGATCTTATAGGGGAGGCAAGGAGGAGTAGGGGCTAGCTAGCCCTGGCTACTCCCCGGTTTCCTGCTCTCCCGAGAGTATCTTGTTGGCCTCCAGCAGGGCCCTGCCGGGCATGGTTAGGCCTCCGCCCCTGCCTAGTAGCTTCGCCGCCCTCGCCAGTATGATTGCCTCCCTGACCGTCTCCAGCGTTAGCCCAGTCCTGTTCACTACCTCAGCAAGGTCCTCCCTGCCCATCTCGGCTAGTGCTTGGAGCACCCTTACTAGTACTGGGTTTATGGGGACCGCTATCCCGCTCGGCACCGCTATGAGCACAGTCTTCACAATCCTACCGGCCCTGGTTAGGACTACCGAGCCGTCTACTAGGGTTCGCACCAGGCCCCGGGTCTCGAGCCTGTCTAGGGCCTTGCCCGGGTCCCCGCCGGCCTCCCGGATCCTCTCCTCTAGCACCCTCCTCTGTATGCTCCTCTCCTCCGGTATGGATTGTAGCGCTATGGCCTCCGGCCTGGTTACGAGGAGCCTCCTCCCCGCGCCGCTGGCCCTGGCTAGTAGCCTGCCCCTCCGGGTGGGGCCCCCGGTGGCTATCACCCCGTGCTCCAGGCCCTTGCTTATCCACTCCATGCTGGGGCTCCTGTTGCTTAGCGGCTCCGTTATGCTCTTCACCGCCTCGACCGGGGAGCCCTGGCCTATGCCTGGTAGGCCTGCTAGCTCCTTGCCCCTCGTTGTCAGCCTGTAGATAGTCTTGTTGTCCTCCGTGGCCTCCTCTATTAGGCCTAGGGATTCGAGGTGCATGAGGTCTAGTCCCAGCTCCTGGCCTGGGTCTTCGTTCCACTCCTCCCTGTACTTCTCCGCTATCCTCTCCTTATCCACTAGTATGTTGGGCTTCGCCTCCTCCTTCTCCCTCCAGAGATCGGCTATAGCCTTGAGTAGCCTCTCCTCGTGGCTGGTCAGGGCCATGGGTGGTATGTGCCTCCCCGCCCCCAGGCTCCTGTAGGCCTCAAGGACGAGCCTGCCAGGGTAGTCCAGCTCCCCCGTCGGCTTGAGGAAGCCTATGGTCCCGGCGTAGGTCTTCTCGCCAGACTCCAGCTCCTCGCCCCTCTCGGCCTTCTCTAGTATCCGGATTATCCTCGGGTTCACGAGGCTGGGCCAGGGAGCGTCTAGGTTAGCCCTCCTTAGAGCGGCCCTTAGCAGCCTGCCCGCACTGGTGAGGCTGTAGTACTGGTTGAGGTGCACCGTGCCCACGAGTAGGCCCATCGCCTCGAACAGGCCTAGGAAACGGCCGTAGCTACCCTTCTCAGCCGGGCCCTCGGGGGCCTTGGCCAGCTCCCTGGCCATGGCCTTGGTCACTACCAGCCCCCTCTCCAGCCTGCCTGCTAGGGCTAGTAGCTCCTCGGCGTGGGGCTCTAGCCTGCCACCTGCTGCTAGACCTCTCTCCCCTAGCAGCCCGGCCCACTCCCCGGGTATCCTGCCCGTCGCGGCTGCGGATTCGAGCATGGTTAGGATCCTGGAGTCCACCCACGGGTCTACCCTGGGCTTGCCTGCGGCCCTCCATATGTCGAGGAGCCTCAGCCCCTCAAGGCGGATCTCGAACTCCTCCTCCCCCCTTATCCAGTATAGGCCTAGGGCGTAGCCCTCTAGGAGGGTGTTGAATGCCTCCTCGCCCAGGGCCTCCCTGAGCTCGCTGTACCTGAACCATCCCTTGCCTGTCGACTCCTCGAGCGCCCTTAGTAGGCTTAGGGATACCCTCACCCTTGTACTCACCCTGTCGGGGGGCTGGACCTCCTGTATTATAAGTGTTTGTATTATAT
>JALUDK010000058.1 GCA_027044005.1 Acidilobaceae archaeon
GGACAAGGTTCGCCCCCAACCCCGACTTCGTGATCCACATAGGCAACGCTAGGCCAGCCATACTCAGCGACGAGTATGCGAAGATGTACAAGGGGACGCTGATCCTGAGGTTCGAGGACACCGACCCTAGGACCAAGACCCCTCTAAGGGAGGCCTATGACCTCATCAAGGAGGACCTGAAGTGGCTGGGGGTAGAGTGGGGCGAGGAGCATATACAGAGCCTCAGGATGGAGATCTACTACGACGTGGCTAGGAGGCTCATCGAGAGGGGATGCGCGTACATAGACACCTGCGGGCAGGAGTCGAGGGAGCTGCTGAGGCACGGCAAGTCGTGCCCCACCAGGACCAACCCGCCGGAGTGGCACCTGGAGGAATTCGAGAAGATGCTGGCCGGGGAGTATGGGGAGGGCGAGGCTGTGGTCAGGGTGAAGACGGATCTATCCCACCCCAACCCTAGCGTGAGGGACTGGGTGGCGCTTAGGATCATAGACACAACCAGGCATCCTCACCCGCTTACAGGGTCGAAGTACATCGTGTGGCCCACCTACAACCTCGCGGTCAGCGTCGACGACCACATGATGGGGGTCACCCACGTCCTCAGGGCCAAGGAGCACCAGGTCAACACCGAGAAGCAGCTATACGTGTACAAGTGCATGGGCTGGGAGCCCCCAGTATTCATCCACTTCGGCCGCCTAAAGCTGGAGGGCTTCATAATGAGTAAGAGCTATATAAGGAGGCTGATAGAGGAGAACCCCGGCAAGTTCCTAGGATACGATGACCCCAGGTTCGGCACTATATCCGGGCTTAGGAGGAGGGGTATACTCCCTGAAGCCATAAGGGAGGCGATCATAAGCCTGGGCGTTAAACCGGGGGATGTAACCCTGAGCTGGGCCAACCTGGCCGCCATTAACAGGAAGATGCTAGACAGGATGGCCGACAGGATCATGTACGTCCACGACCCCGAGAGGCTAGCCGTAGACCAGCCCCAGTGCATGGAGGCAACTATACCCAGGCACCCCGAGAGGCCACAGGATAGCAGGGTGATCAAGGTGTGCCCCGGGGACGTGGTCCTTCTGAACAAGGGAGACGCCCTGGGGGAGGTTAGGCTCATGGGCCTTGGCAACTATAGGGTAGAGGACGGTAGGCTGGTATACACCGGTGACAGCCTAGAGTATGCCAGGAGCAAGAGGCTGCCCATAGTGCAGTGGGTGAAGGAGGCAGGCTCGGTAAGAGTTAGACTGCTCAAGCCCCAAGGCCTCGAGCTGGAGGTGGAGGAGGGACACGCCGAGGCCGCCCTCAGGGATTACGGAGTCGACTCTAGGCTACAACTAGTCCGCTACGGCTTCGCCCGGGTCGACTCGGCTGGAGAGGAGTACACCCTCATCTACACACACGACTAGCCCCTAAGATATATACCAGGCCCGCCTCAGGCCCATTGGTGGGGTCCACCGTCTTGGCGAAGACTCCAGTCAGCTGGACGGAGTATAAGGTCCTCGAAGCCATGGCCAAGGCAGGGGTTAGGGGAGGCCCCATAGGGGAGGTAGCATCCAGGATAGGCGTACCCGAGTCAACGCTCCACAGCGTCGCTAGACTCCTAGAGGAGAAGGGGCTGGCCCGGGTAAGGGTAGAGGAGGGAGAGAGGCTCGAGCTCACCGAGAGGGGCCAGGAGGCCCTCAGAGAGGGGCTACCCGAGGAGAAGCTTGTCAAGCTCCTGGAGGAGAAGGGGGGAGAAGCCAGTATAGAGGAGGTCAGGGAGAGGCTGGGCAGGGAGGCTGGCGTTGCTATAGGCCAGGCCAGGAGGCAGGGCCTCGTCCAGGTTGAGGCTGGCCGGGTTAAGCTAACCGGGGCCAAGCCCGGGCTGAGGCAAGCCCTTGAGGCGGTTGCCCAGGGCAGGGCCCCTGGGGGGGCTCTGGGCGAGTTATTGTCACGTGGCCTAGCTAGGAGGGTTAAGATTAGGAGGGAGGTCCTCGAGCTAGCTGGGGACCCTTCGAGCCTCCTGGATAGGGTCGAAGTTGAGGCTTCCAGGCTAACCCACGACATGCTGGCTAGTGGCGAGTGGAGGAGGTATAGGTTTAGGCCGTATAATGTTGGGGCTGAGCCGCCTAGGGTCATGCCAGCCAGGATCCACTTCCTCACTGATTTCATAGAGATGCTTAGGGACCTGATGAAGGAGATGGGGTTCACTGAGGCCCGGGGTCCCATCGTCGAGCTTGAACTGTTCAACTTTGACCTCCTCTTCCAGGCCCAGGACCACCCGGCTAGGGAGATACACGACACCCTCTGGGTCGAGGCTCCCCCTGCCGGTCTTGAGGAGTATAGGGAGCTAGTGGAGAGGACTAGGAGGACCCACGAGGAGGGCTGGGGCTACCGTTGGAGCCCCGAGGTGGCGGCAAGGCTAGTGCTCAGGAGCCAGACCACCAGTGTCTCCGCTAGGCTCCTAGCCTCTAGGCCCAGCCCGCCGATTAGGTTCTTCACCCTGGGCAGAGTGTATAGGAGCGATGTCGTGGATGCTACCCACCTCCCCGAGTTCCACCAGCTAGACGGTATAGAGGGGTATAGCGGCTACACGTTCCGGGATCTCCTAGGCACACTCAGGGAGATCTTCGAGAGGCTGGGCCTCCAGGTCAAGTTCAAGCCCGCCTATTTCCCCTTCACAGAGCCCAGCGTGGAGGGCTATGTAAGGCTCCCCAGCGGCAGGTGGCTGGAGCTTTTCGGGGCTGGCCTCTTCAGGCCCGAGGTCCTCTACATGGCTGGGGTGGACTACCCTGTGGGGGCCTGGGGCTTCGGCGTGGAGAGGCTGGCCGCTGCCTTCTATGGCATTAGCGATATCAGGCTCCTCTACACGAGGGATACTATGTATATTAGGTCCTTCCCCGTGAGGGTGGTGTAGGGTGCCAGTAGTCAAGTTCAAGCCCGATAGGCTCCTCAACGCTCTCGGCGTGGGTAGTGTAGAGGAAGCGGGGGAGGTCCTCTTCAGGCTCAAGTGCGAGGTGGAGGAGAACCCCGAGGGCCTAGTCGAGGTGGAGGTGAACCCGGATAGGCCCGACATGTACATGCTGGAGGGCATAGCCAGGGCGGCCCGCGGGATCTTGAGGCTGGAGTCCGGCTGGGAGATGCCACGGGTCAGGGACAGCGGGATCACGCTCAGGGTCGGGGAAGCGCCTTCTAGGCCCTACATAGCCGCGGCTGTCGTCTACAACTATAGGCTGGATGAGGATACGCTTGATGAGCTGATACAGTTCCAGGAGAAGCTGCATGATACGATAGGTAGGAGGAGGCGTAAGGTTGCGATAGGCATACATGACCTGGCGAAGCTGCCATCGACGGAGGTAGAGTACAAGTCTCAGGGCCTCGATACTAGGATGAAGCCCCTGGGCCTAGACGTCGATGTCGAGGCCTCGTGGGTCCTCGAGAACACGGAGCAGGGCGTAAAGTATGGCGGGATATCGCTAGAGGAGGGGAGGCACCCATTCCTCCTAGCCGGGGGCCAAGTCATAGCTATGCCCCCCGTAATCAATAGCAACATAACTAGGCTTGAGCCCGGGACCAGGGACCTCTTCATCGACGTCACCGGTACTGACGCCAGGACGGTGGCTAAGGTCCTAGACGTCATTGTATCTACACTATCCTACAGGGATGGAGTCGAGGTTGGCCTAGTCAGGCTAGAGGGCGCACCCTGGAAGTCTACCCCCCTCCTCTCATCCGTCAAGTACAACCTAAGCCCTAGCGAGGTCAACAATGTCCTGGGGACCAGCCTCACCCCGGAGGAGGTGGCAGATCACCTATCCTACATGAGGCACAACGCCAGGGCTAGCGGAGCCACGGTAATGGTTGCGGTGCCCCCGTTTAGGGTTGATATACTGCGCAGCGTGGACCTGGCCGAGGACGTTGCAATATCCATAGGCTACGAGGACCTTGGCCCTAGGCTACCACACTTCACTACCCGCGGCTCCCTGCTAGGCGAGACCCGCCTCTCGAGGAGGCTGAGGGAGCTACTGGTGGGCCTCGGATTCACTGAGGTCCTACAGCTGACCCTAACAAGCCCCAAACTAGCCTCCCTGGCCGGAGGCGGGGTTAGGGTTAGGAACCCTGTCCAGGAGGAATACAGCGTGCTGAGGCCTAGCCTGCTACCTGGGCTGATCGCTGTTGCAAGGGCGAACCTGCATAGGGATAAGCCTGTCAAGGTATTCGAGATAGGCCTAGTCGCTAGGCCCTCAGGTGGTGGCATAGTTGACGAGCTCATGCTGGGCCTGATGGTTATGGATTACGAGGCTAGCTACGAGGATATACAGGCTCCCTTATACTCGGTCCTCAGGCTACTCGGCATAAGCTTCGCCGTCGAGCCTACGGAGCATGGGCTCCTAATGCCGGGGAGGGCTGCTAGGATCCTAGCTGAAGGCACGGTCCTAGGCGTGCTGGGGGAGGTTAGGCCGGAGGTCCTAGAGGAGGCAGGGGTAGACTATCCCCTGGTGGTCGCCGAGGTCTCGGTGGATAAGCTAGCCCGCCTGGCCCCGGGCTAGACCATCCTATTTACCCTCCCCCGAAGGTCCTGCCTCGTGGGTGCTGTGCTGTGATGGAGATCCAGGATGCTAGGCCTAGGCACCCCATACCCCTGGACTGGGTTGGGTTCCGGGGGGTAAGGAGGAGGGTTGTAATAGAGAGCCCTCAGGGGCCTATAGGCCTCGACCTGGACCTGGACGTGCTTGTTGGGATTGACGGTGATAGGAGGGGTGCACACCTTTCTAGGAATATAGAGGCGGTGAGGGAGGCGCTGGAGCCCCCCTCGCGGGCTCCCTCGCTGGAGGAGTACCTGGAATCCATAGCTAGGGGCCTCCTTGGCAGGCATGAATATGCTACTAGGGCTAGTGTTAGGGCGAGGACTAGGTATTATGTCGATATTGAGTATCGTGGCCTTCGGGGCGTGGAGCCTGTCGAGGTCGAGGTTGGAGTCCACATAGATAGGGGTGGAGAGAGGAGGTGGAGCGTCGCTGCAACGGTCAAGGGTATGACCGTCTGCCCCAGCGCGCAGTCAACTATAGCCTCCATGCTGGGGGTTGAGACTGGCCGGGCGCCTAGCCACAGCCAGAAGGCGGTGCTAACCGGTAGGATTGAGACGATGGGGAAGCTTATTAGGATCGAGGATATAGCCAGGGAGTTATTCATGAGCTTTTCCGCCCCTGCCATGACGCTCCTTAAGAGGAGCCAGGAGGCTAGGCTCATACTCGAGGCCCACTCCTCCCCAATGTTTGTTGAGGACCTTGTCAGGGAGGCGGTAGCCAGGCTCGAGGAGTTACTCAGGGGCATGGGCTTGGAGCGAGCTGTTATAGAGGTGGAGGCGGTAAGCCTAGAGAGCATACATCCCCACGACGTCTATGCCTATAAGAGGAGTGTTATAGGATCAGGAGCCGAGGACTAGCTTGTCGCCGTGGCCAGCTAGGGCCCTTATCACTCCCCACTCGTCCACCACGCCCACGACGTGACCCTCTACCTCCAGGACTACCGCCTCGGTGTCGTACTCCCTCATCTTTTGTGCCGTGTCACTTATGGAAGCGGTCGCTGGTGCTATCGCCTCTACGGGGTGCGCCACGCTGATGGCCTCGTCCCATAGACCGTGGAAGCCTAGGTGGGATAATGCGCCTATGACAGATAGTGACGGTATGACCCCGACTGTGCTACGGCCTTCCAGGACTAGTACGCTCCTAACCCCATGCATACCCATGGTCTTGACCACGTCCACCACCTTACTATTGGGCCCGACGCTTGGGTACCTGGGGGTCGAGTACCTTATTGCAGGG
>JALUDK010000059.1 GCA_027044005.1 Acidilobaceae archaeon
ATACAGGCCCTGCAGCCCACGCACTTATCATGATCCAGTGCTACCACTCCATCCTCGTCTATGTATGTGGCCCCGGTCGGGCAGACCATCTCGCAGGGAGGGTTGTCGCAGTGCTGGCACTGTATGAATATGGGCGTATCGCCTGTGAGGCCCAGCTCCATGCCTGCGTACTCGGGCTTCGTCCTGGCATGGTAGACCGCGTCCTCAGGGATCTCCACCCCGCCTCCTTGCTGCCGAGCGATATTCTCCCTTATACACGCCACAACACAGGCCATACACCCCACACAGCTATTCATATCAATCAGCATCATGACCCTTCTCCTACCCATCACAGCTCACCTCCTCCTTATCCTAACCCTAACATCGTTCTGGATAGCCCTGCCACCCTCCTCCAGGACCATGTCGCCTAGGCGGTGGAGCATGTTGGTGTTCAAGCCTGCACCGGAGGTCCTGTGGAAGAGACGCAACCTCTCCTCCCCGCTCCTGTACCTCACTTTGATCCAGCCCCCCGCAGGGCCGGGGTTGGTGGCGTGGGGGGCCAGGACTATGGTCGGGTGTATATCCTCGGTGACCCTGGCCTTGGCTTCGAGCGATCCTCCAGGGCCCTCAAGCACTATCGTGTCTCCATCCCTTATCCCAAGCTTCTCCGCCTTGCTCCTGTGTATCAGGACCCCATCCATCCTATCCCACTTCAGGGTACTGTGGGTTAGCCTGGTGTACCTGATCCACATGTTGGTGGCAGTCATCCTGTGGCATATGTCGACCGCCACAGCCTCCTCATCGCCCAGGGGGCCTTGGCTCATCCAGGCAGGGGGTATCCAGGCTGGGAAGGGGTTGAAGCTGCTAGGCTTCCCCGCCTCACCCCTATACCTGGATAGGCCCTCCACGTTGAGGACCTCGATCTCCCCGGTAACAGTGTAGAGGGCCTTGCCCTTGAGGGGGTGGTATATTGGGGACTTGTATAGGGTCGCCACGCCCCTCTCCAGTAGCCCTTCTGGGTCTATGCCCAGGTCCTCGGCCTGCTTCCTCCATATGTACTCGTGCTCTCCCAGCATCTCGTAGAGCGCAGAGTTGCCTGGGTCGAGCCTCTTGCCTAGCTCCTTGATTATCCACCATGCTGGCCTCACATCATAGCCCGGAGGCGGGTCTATGGTCTTCTCCACCACGACCAGCTGGCCCATGCCTGTCTTACTCGGGGTGAAGAGTGTGGGTGATGAGGTTTCGAAGAACATGGGTAGGGGGAGGATGAGGTCGGCGTACAAGGCTGTCTCGTTGAAGACTGTATCCATCACGACGACGTAGTCCAGCTTCTTCAGCGCCCTGATCACGTCGCTAGAGCCCTGCACGTGGGCTACTAGGTTCTGGTTGAATATGATCGCCATCCTGTAGCGGCGCGGCTTCTCCTCAAGGATCGACCTTACGGCCAGCATGCTATAGCACTTGTGGTTAACGAAGGCAGC
>JALUDK010000060.1 GCA_027044005.1 Acidilobaceae archaeon
TTCTCGATGTCGTCGCCGCCCCAGCGGGCGAGGAAGAAGTAAACCGAGACGGCGTTCTTCGAGTTGCGTACCTCGAGCTCGTACTCCGGTGTGCCAGCGGGGTAAACCGTCCGCTCTCCTTTAGGGCCGATGACCGTGAACTGCTCGTGGTCGCCGTACCCCTCGAGCCGCGTAGCCGAGTAGCGGGCGAAGCGCTGCTGGACGAAGTCGCGCCAGTCGTGGCTCGGGAAGGCAATGGTGAGCCGCTTGTTGCCGTTCTCGGCCAGGGCCTCGGCCAGACCCGGCGCCCGCCCCTCGGGGTCGTGGATGTAGATGGTGCCGTCGCGGCTGATCTGAGGAATGAAGGCGTTGCCCTTCTTGACCTTCCGGCCGGCGCTGATGGTGGCCAGGGCATCGAGTTGGCCACCCAGCGGCACCGCCCCGGCCTCGTAGGGGTCGAGCATCACCGGGGCGTCGGGCGTGATGGTGTCCGCGGCCCGGGCCAGCTCGGACTGCTGCTTCGGTCGTTCGTCCTGCTTGATGAGTTCTGCCATCGGATACCTCCATGCATCCGGGGGCCCGAAGGCCCCCGTGGTCTGGGTTGGGTTGTAGGTTTTGGCGCGGGCCCCCTCCCACGACTCCGGCGCCATTGCCTGCGGCACGCCATAAGGGTGAACCCCCTGTCCGCGAGGCTCCCGTGGAATTCCCGTTAATCCTGCTTAGCGGGATTCTGCTCTGCGTAGTTGTTGGCCATCGAGCACCATTCACGCTCGAGCCGTCGAGCACTATCCATCCAACGAGGGTGCCATGAAGTCGCGTAGCCACAATCAACGCACTCAATCCGCACACGATCGTTGTAGGCATAAGCGGGCTCGCCGCCACATCGCGGGCAACGCGGAAGTCGTGGTTGAACTATGGCGTCGTCGCATGCGCTCGCCTCAGGCTTAACAAGCGCCGTATCGGTCGCGCCCGCAGTGGCGTCGGCCGAGGTGTGGGCATCGGTTTCGATGCCAGCGTTACCCCTCCCCGCCGCGCACATCAGCGCCCCAACCAGCAGGCCCAGGATGGCGGCGGCCCAGACGATGAGGAGGGCGGTGAGCCAGGTCATTCGGCCCTCACCCACTGCCCCCGCTCATGCCCCGCTGGTTTGTGCCAGACCAGCTCAGCGGTAGTGGGGCCGGTAACGCGGTAGGCGGCGATGTCGTAGGCGGGCCAGTTGGGGCCCTCGACGCGACGCGCCGCCTCTCTGGCCTGGGCGGGGACATCGTCCAACGTTAGAGCACAACCCATGCGCCACTCAATGGGCATATAGTGTCCTAGATCTAGCGTTAACAACCAGCGGCCACCCGGTTCCCCATCGTTGTTGCGCCCGATGTAGACGCCGAGTATCAGGTAGAAACCTCTCACCTCCGCCACCCCCCAGGCGCGCCGGTCCCGGCGCAGGTACGGCACTCGAGCCCGTACTCGTCCACGCCATAACCAGCGCAGGCCGCGCACACCTCCACCAGCCGCCAGTCGCCCAGGCTCGAGGCCCTGGCATCGCCCCAGACCGCCCGCTGCATCCAGCGGATCCAGGGCGCACCGTGGTACTCCACGGGCACGGCCATGCGGCGGTTCTCGAGTACCATCTGCACCTCGCGGTTCAGGTCCTCGTAGGTCCTGGCCCGCACCAGCGTAGGACTGTCACCGGGGATGATGTGGAGCCGCTCCCTCCTCGACCTTGTCAGGGGGCTCCGGAGGGCCGGAGCCAGGCCTAGCAGCATCAGGAGGGTTATAGTCACACACTTCCATGTAGACCACTCTACTGCATCCCTCATGATGTACTACATGTCCGGAGCTGAACTCGCTATAGGAGAGCGGGACCTCGGTGTTATAACGGGTGGGGTGGAGGAGTATATAGAGGGGGCTCTCAGCCTCTTCCTCCAGAACGGAATGCCCAAGAGCGAGATAGAGGAAATCAGGAAGGCGCACCCTGCCCTACGGCTCAGGGAGTTCTACGAGGAGGCTTCATCCCTAGAATGGAGACCCCTCAGGGCTGGTGACAGGCTTAGGGCAGGCGGCTCCCGCCTGGAGGTTGTGGAGGCCCCGGGACACACGCCGGGCCACATCATACTCAAACTACCAGATAATAGCGTAGTGGTGGGGGATGTGATACTGGATGGTATAACGCCCCACGTGACAATACATGACTGGGACACGGATCCCCTGGGGGATTATCTGAGGACGCTGTCTATGATCGTGGAGATGGACCCGGTAGTGGCTTATCCCGGGCATAGGGACCCGATCCAGAGGCCAGCTGAGAGGGCCAAGGAGATTATCCTACACCACAGGAAGAGACTGGACGAGATCCTATCGATCCTGAGGAACCTGAAGATGACCACGGGCTACGATGTAGCCAGGCGCGTGAGGTGGAGGTCACGCTACCCCCGGTGGGAGGAGTATCCCGCCCCGGAGAAGTTCTTCGCCATGGGGGAGGCCCTGGCGCACCTGAGAAGGCTTGAGCTGGAGGGGCTGGCTGAGAGGGTCGAAAAGAAGGGGGTACTCTACTGGAAATCGGCCTAGGACTTGGCACTAGCCTCTGCGGGCGCCCTGCTCCTGGGCTTGTAGAGCCCCTTCTCGACCAGGTAGTTGTAGGCGCTGTAAGCCGCCACGGCCCCCATAGCGGCGGCCGTCACTACCTGCCTGAAGCCCTTCCACAGAGTCGTTGCATCCCCCGCAGCGAATATCCCGGGCTTGTTGGTCCTCATCCACTCATCAACCTTCAGGTACCCAGCATCATCCGTCTCCAGGCCTAGCTTCTGGTACCACTCCTTGGGTGGCTGGAAGCCTATCTCTATGAAGACCCCGTCAACCTTGATCTCCCTCTCCTCCCCGGTAACCTTGTTGACCACCACCACGCTCTTTACTGAGTCGTCGCCCCTGATCTCCTTCACAACACTGTCTAGTACAAACTCCACGTTGGGCTTGGATTTGAGCTCCTCCACGTAGAAGGGCTTAGCCCTGAAGCCCCTCCTCCTGTGTATAAGGTACACCTTCTTCACGTAGCCGCTGAGCAGGATTGCACCCTCAAAGGCAGCGTCACCACCACCTACAACCGCTACTGCATCCTTGCCCTTGAAGAATGGTGCATCACACACGCTACAGTAGCTCACCCCCCGCCCGGCGAACTCCTTCTCCCCCGGTACGCCAAGCTTCCTCCTCTCGCTCCCCACAGCCAGGATCACTGCACGGCTCCTCAAGTCCAGCCCGCGGGTTCCCTTGACCCGCAGCCAGTCCCCATCCTCCTCCTGTATATCGGTTACCTTGACTCCGTCCACGATCTTGACTCCAAACATCTCCGCGTGGCTCTTGAAGCTGGCTACAAGGTCGCTAGCCCTAACCTTCCCCATGCCCGGGTAGTCGTCAACCCAGTCGGTCAGGTTCAGCTGGCCGCCAACGTCTACAGTCACTACTATAGTCTTCAGTAGGAATCTGGCAGCGTATATGGCTGCGCTTAGCCCTGCTGGCCCAGCCCCTACTATCACTAGGTCGTACTCCTCGCCCCGGGGGACTCTTGAGGGCCTCTTCAGCCTTAGACCCATGCCCTATCCACCCGAGCCTATCCCTGTAGCATACACGATTAATAGGCGTATTCTCAATACTCCGCCCTCCTTTTATCCCAGCCTATACCCCTGGGGATCCTAGTGGTGGCATGGGCTGGAGAAGGTCCTAATAGTGTCTCCACCCGCCCTAGACTTAGTCAACGGCTCGTGGAGGCCCGGGGGCCCCGGCCTCTATGCAGGGGTAGCCCTGAAGCTGGCCGGGGCCGAGCCCTTGCTGGTGGGACCCATAGGTTATATGACCCTAGCAACGGTGGCCGTCGAGAGGGAGGCGGGCCTAGCAAGGCTTGGCTACTCAACTACGAGCCCCGGGGCTGTGTTCGAGATCCGGTATAGGGGTGATGAGAGGAGCGTCAAGCCCCTCCACAAGCCCCCAGCACTAGATACCGTGGAGGTGCTCAAGGTGGCTAGGAGGCTCTACTGGGATGCAGTCATACTCTCGCCCCTCCTAGGCGAGGAGGCGGGATGGATACTATCCCTTCTATGGAGCAATACGAGGCTTGTTGTGGTAGATGTCCAGGGCTATAGTAGGGCAGGGCTCGCCGACGTGGTTGGAGGGAGAGGTGTGCACCAGCTACTGCACGCATCCCGAGGGGAGGACAAGTGGGGGGAGCGGCCATGGGGGATAGTAGTTGTGACAGATGGCATGGCCCCCATAACGGTGTACACGAGCTGGGGCGAGGAGGTGGTAGTGGACCCTGTAGGACCTAGGCTAAGCGACCCCACCGGGGCCGGGGATGCATTCACAGGCCTGCTAGCAGTCATGCTACTCAGGGGTTATAGCCTAAGGGATGCTGTTGAGCGGGCGTCGAGCATGGTCCATATAGCGTTATCCAAGGCTAGGGGCTATATGGGGGCTGGTAATGGAGTGTTGTCCTAGGGTAGTCCTGCTGGACTTCGACGGGACCATAATAGACACTATGGGGCTCTACACGGTGGAGGCGGCCAGGCTGATCAGCATGTATACTGGCATGAGCCTGGAGGAGGCGGAGACCCTATACAGGAGCACTGCTGGCATGCCTTTCAGGAGGCAGCTGGAGATGGCGGGGCTGCGTGGAGGCAAGGTGGAGGAGGCGGCTAGGAGGTTTGAGGAGTGGAAGAAGAGCCTGCTATCCAGGCTCAGGCTTGATAACCGTGTCATAGAGGCGGTATCATCCATAAAGGGTCTAGGCTTCAAGGTGTACCTATCCACCAATAACGAGTGTAGCGTCATATCGGGCCTGAGCCTAGACAGGGTATTTGATGGTGTCCTGTGCAATGAGCCCGGGCGTGGGTTTGAGAAGGGGGAGCCGCACCTCAGGGAGGTGATGAGGAGGGAGGGCGTTGAGGCTTGTAGTATAGTGTTTATCGGTGACAGCGAGTATGATATACGCCTCTACCGTGGGCTGGGGGTGAGGGTGATCCGCACCAACGGCCTCTGGAGGGATGAAGGCGTTGTACGCAGGCTGGCCTGGTTAAAGGAAGAGTGCGAGGGAGATTAGGCCCACTAGGGCTTGTAGTAGGAGTATTAGGAGTGTGACCCTAACCTCGGTCGCCCCGATGGTCTTGTCCAGTACGAGTATCGCTAGGTGGGTTACACTATACACCCTACCACCATAGGGCGGCTTCAGCCTCCCCCCAGGCTCCACGACGCCAAAGTTCTCCTTATCCACCCCATTGAGCTTGCCCCGTATAAATAGGGCGAACTCCAGGAAGTATAGGGTGAAGAGGGCTAGGCCAAACTTCTCGAAGTTCCCGGTTATAACCAGGCCTGCATAGTAGGCTCCCACCCCATAGGTTAGTGTGTTCCCCGGGAACAGCTTAGCCGGGTACCAGTTGAGCCATAGGAAGCCTAGGAGCGCCGAGGCCATGATTATGCTGGCGTAGAATACGTGGGTGATCCCGTTGGCCAGGCTGTATATCGCTGTGAAGATCATGAGTAGCAGGCCCATCCCGGCCTCAAGTCCGTTATACCCAGCTATCATGTTGAACGCGTTGGCAGCGCCCATGACCCCGATGGGGACTAGGACAAGCGGGTACAGTAGGCCCAGGTCTACCACCCCTACCAGGGGCAGGCTCATCTGGGATACCCCAGCCTTTATGACCATCAGGGGCAGGGCTATGGGTATAGTGGCTAGTATCCTATACCTCCTCCTAATCCCCCTCTTCCACCCCAGCAGGTCGTCCAGGAGGCCTATGAGGCCAGCCATGAGTAGTAGG
>JALUDK010000061.1 GCA_027044005.1 Acidilobaceae archaeon
CTTAGCCTTCTCCAGGGCCTCCCCCACGCTGTCGGCCGCCACGTTGACCACGATCCTAGTACCCTTAACCCTCACCCTAAACCTCCTCTCCCCATGTAGGATATACTCGTCCACGACCTCCAGCTCATACTCCAAGCCGGGCCCCCAGGTTAGGATCTCTTGCCGTGCTAGGATTAATAGAGGATAACATAACCCCCAGGACATGGTGGGCGGGATGGATGCCCCAAGGATTGTAGTGACACCCCCAGGCCCGAGGGCTCGCGAGGTCCTGGAGGAGGATTCCAGGCTCATCATGCAGTCCTTCTCCCGGTGGTACCCCCTGGTCGTGAAGGAGGCTCGGGGGGTAGTGGTTGAGGATGTAGATGGTAATAGGTATCTAGACTTCAACTCGGGGCTCGTGGTTGTAAACGTGGGCCACCGGCACCCTAGGGTTGTCGAGGCTATAAAGAGGCAGGCCGAGAAGCTCATACACTACTCCCTAACGGACTTCTACTACGAGGAGGCGGTCAGGGCGGCGAGGGTGCTCCTCGAGATATCCCCCATTGGGGATGGTAAGGTGTTCTACACCAACAGCGGGGCGGAGAGTATAGAGGGGACGATAAAGATCGCCAGGGGCCACAGCAGGGGGTCTAGGCCCTACATCATATCATTCCTAGGCGCCTTCCACGGCAGGACCATGGGGGCTATGAGCGTCTCGGCGAGCAAGCCGGTGCACAGGAGGGGTTTCTACCCCCTGGTGCCTCATGTAATACACGTGCCGTACCCCTACACATACCGGTGCCCCTTCGGGGAGCTAGATGATAGGGAGTGCGGGGAGGCGGTGATAGGCTACATAGAGGAGTGGATATTCAGGAGGCTAGTAGACCCCGCGGAGGTTGCAGCGTTCCTGGTGGAGCCCATACAGGGGGAGGGAGGCTACATAGTGCCCCCCGACAACTTCCTCCCACGCCTCCAGAGCCTGGCCAGGAGGCATGGCATACTGTTGGCCCTAGACGAGGTGCA
The DNA here is from genome assembly GCA_027044005.1 of Acidilobaceae archaeon. Taxonomy (GTDB): domain Archaea; phylum Thermoproteota; class Thermoprotei_A; order Sulfolobales; family Acidilobaceae; genus S012-22. The sequence continues at coordinate 1,003 of JALUDK010000061.1, forward strand.
GACCGGGTTCGGCAGGACCGGGGAGTGGTTCGCCGCCCAGCACTGGGGGGTGGAGCCGGACCTGATGGCGACTGCTAAGGGTATAGCCGGGGGCCTCCCCCTGGGTGCGATAGTCGGTAGGAGGGAGGTTATGGACCTCCCCCCGGGTAGTCATGCAAACACTTTCGGCGGCAACCCTGTAGCCCTAGCAGCTATGATGGCCGTGGTTGAGGCGATCAGGGAGGAGGATATGCTGGCCAACGCCAGGAGGGTCGGCGGCGAGATAATGAAGAGGCTGCGGGAGATGAGCGAGGAGATAGAGCTGATAGGGGATGTGAGGGGCAAGGGGCTTATGATCGGGGTAGAGCTGGTCAGGGATAGGAGGACCAAGGAGCCGGCGAAGAGGGAGCTTGCAAGGGTGCTCGAGGAGTCGTTCAAGAGGGGCCTGCTGGTAGTTGGATCCGGGGAGTC
>JALUDK010000062.1 GCA_027044005.1 Acidilobaceae archaeon
TGCCTCGCAATCTGCGCTGCAAGTATATTGTGGGGCATGCCTGAGCCGCTGAATATGGGTAGCTTCTGGCCCCTTACCAGGGTGTTCATCCCGTCTATTGCGCTTACTCCTGTCTGTATGAAGTCCTCGGGGTAGCTCCTCTCCGCAGGGTTGAGTGGAGCCCCGTTGACGTCTCTCTCGTCCTCTGCTATGATCTTTGGGCCCCCGTCTATCGGCTCTCCTAGACCGTTGAATATCCTTCCTAGCATGTCCTCGCTTACTGGTATCTCTAGGGGCTTCCCTAGGAACCTTACCCTTGTTCCTGTGGTGGTTATCCCTGTGGTACCCTCGAATACCTGGACTACCGCTACTCCCCTGGCTACGTCTAGCACCCTGCCCCTTCTCTTCTCTCCTGTGGGTAGTTCTACCTCCACTATCTCATCGTAGGCCACGTTGGTTACGCCCTCTACTATGAGGAGGGGTCCCTTGATCTCGGTGATTCTGGAGTACTCCCTTATTCCGGCTATCTCCATACCCATCCCATGCACCCCCATTTTACCCGAGCCTTGCCTCTAGGGATTCTAGGGCTTTAAGGACCCTGTTCCTCAGCTCCTCTATCTTCTCCAGCTCGTCATTCTTTATACTGAACTTGGCTTTGACCATCTCTACGTACAGCCTCCCTATGGCGTCCCTTATCTGCGCCACTGTTGCACCATGCTCGACTAGCTGTGCCGCCTTCCTGTGGAAGTCTAGTATCATCTTGAGCAGTTTGAACTGCTTCTCTGGCGTGGTGAACGCGTCGATCGGGTCGAACGCGTTCTGTTTTAGGAATCCGTCCTTGAGTAGTCTTGCGGTTTCAAGGACCAGCTTGTCCTTCTCGTCTAGGCTCTCTGTTCCCACTAGCCTGACTATCTCCTGTAGCTCATCCTCCCTGAGGAGTATCTCCATGGCCTCGTCTCTGTACTCTTTCCACCTCTTGTCGACATTCTTGTGCCACCACTCCGCTACCAGGTCTGTGTAGGCGCTGTAGCTTAGTAGCCAGTTGATCGCGGGGTAGTGCCTGCTGTAGGCTAGCTTAGTGTCCAGGGCCCAGAATACTCTTATGAACCTCTTGGTGTGGCTCGTCACCGGCTCGGTGAAGTCTCCTCCCGGCGGGCTTACCGCGCCAACGATCGTGACGCTGCCCATCCTCTCGGGGGAACCTAGGGCCTCTACCCTGCCAGCCCTCTCGTAGAACTCCGCCAGCCTTGATGCTAGGTAGCTTGGGTATCCCTCCTCAGCCGGCATCTCCTCGAGCCTGCCGGCTATCTCCCTGAGGGCCTCCGCCCACCTGCTTGTGGAGTCTGCTACTAGGAGGACATCGTAACCCATGTCCCTGTAGTACTCTGCCAGGGTTACCCCCACGTATATGCTGGCCTCCCTAGCGGCTACGGGCATGTTACTGGTGTTCGCTATTAGTATGGTCCTCTCCATCAGCGGCTTGCCCGTCCATGGGTCCTTGTACTTGGGGAACCTTTCTAGGACCTCGGTCATCTCGTTTCCTCTCTCGCCGCAGCCTATGTAGACTACTACCCTAGCGGAGCTCCACTGCGCTAGGCTGTGTAGGGTGACTGTCTTGCCTGTGCCGAAGCCGCCGGGCACGGCCCCGGTTCCTCCCCTGGCCATTGGGAAGAGCGTGTCTATTATCCTGGTCCCGGTTATCAGAGGCTCGGTGGGGTCTAGCTTGGCCTTGAAAGGCCTGGGTATCCTTACTGGCCACCTCTGAGACATCCTAATGTCGACTGTCTTACCATTTACCCTAACCTGGGCTATCACATCGTCTATAGTGTAGTCTCCCTCGACTGCTAGCCAGGTTAGGGTGCCCCTGACGCCGGGTGGCACCATTACCTTGTGGGTAATTAGACTAGTCTCCTCTACGGTGCCCAGTACATCGCCCCCCTCAACCTTGCTACCAAGCTCCGCCTGAGGGTTGAAATGCCACTTCTTGTCCCTAGGCAGAGGGGGCACGTCCACTCCTCTCTCTATGAACATTCTCCTGTGGGGCATGTCCTTTGCTATTGTCTCCGCTATAAGGGGGAGGGGCCTCTGCACCCCGTCATAGATCGTGCCCAGGAGGCCTGGGCCCAGCTCGACGCTCAGTGGGGCTCCGGTTCCCTCCACTACCTCCCCGGGCTTCAAGCCGGTGGTTGACTCGTATACCTGTATGTAGGCCTTGTCTCCCCGGATCCTCGTTATCTCCCCTATCAGCCTATCCTCTCCCACCCTAACCATCTCGAACATTTGCGCCCCTTGCATGTTCTCTGCTATTATTAGTGGTCCGGAGATCCTCACGATCCTACCCTTAACCGGCAAACCTAACCCCTCTTGGCCATCCACTATGAACACGGCCCTAAGTCTTGACTTTAAATCTAGCTACACTAGGAGGGGCTGGGCAGGATGAATGGGGACTAGGCCTCGCCGAAGAGGGCACGGGACGCGGCTAGCCTCAGCTTGGCCTCGTTCAGGCTGAGTATGAGGTCTAGGCTGTAGTCTATCCTTATACTCCCGTCCTCCGACTCGGCTATTGCCCCTCCCTTTATCGGGGCTTGTTCTGGCGATAGCACTATATTCCCGGTGGGCAGGGTCTGGAGTATGCCCCTTGCCATCTCCAGGTCGTCTCTGGCCACCTTAACTATGACACGGTCATACTTTTTGGCCTCATCCGCTATCTTCTCTAGCACCCTCCGCATGAACATGGTGTACCACTCCTCGTTTTTACTCGCAATTATGGCCTCTACCGCCCTCGATATAGCCTCGTCTATGTACTTGCTCTTGACCTCGGCCACCCTGTTCCTTAGCTCCAGCTCCAGTGAGGATCTTTTACTCATGAGCGCTTCTACTAGCCTCTGATACTCATCGTCTATTTTTCTGAGTGCATCCGCTAGGGCCTTCTTGTATGCATCCTCTATGATCTTCAGTGCTGCCTGGTATGACTCGTCTATAACGGACTCCGCATTCTTAGCCTCACGCTCGACTATTGTCTTGGCAAGCGCCTCCGGGTCACCGTAGATCCTCATCTCGTATACCCTCCCCCGCATGTTACCCGAGTCCTAGGGCCTTTGCCAGTAGCTTATCAACATTTATGGGCTCAGCCGTGGCCCAGCGGGTGGGTAGGATTAGTACTGGCTTCTCCACATCCTTTATCCCATTCCTGAATGCCTCCTCATCCTCGATCATATGCTTGAGCACTATTACAAGCCCTATATCATCCCTTCTAGATGCCTCTATTACTTTCCTCACCGCATCGTCTTGGCTGTAGGCCTCTATAGTTACGAGACCAGCACTCCTGAAGAGGGGGTTATTGTACTTATCACCGACAACTGCGACCTTGTACTCGCCCAACCCTCAATCCCTCCATGTGAAGCCTCCTGGAGAAGTACTTATCATTGATCCCCGGGCCTGCCATGCTTTAATAACTCGACGTGGAGCCATGTGCCAGGTGGGTGTACGATAGCAAGGGCGAGGTGCTGGGGGAGTTGCTGATATCCAGCAGGGTTGAGGAGGTCGTTGTGACGCTAGTTGACGAGCACTACGATAAGGCGATCGCTAGGTTAGCTATGGAGGGCATATTCCACATAGACTCGCCCCCCAGCGGGTTTAAGGGGAGTATTGATAGGGAGCACGTTAGGACCCTATCCCTGGCGTCGGAGTACACATCCAAGCTGGAATCCTTCTTCAAGGCGCTCGGCCTTGAGCCGGAAACCGTTGAGGGTGTCACCATACAGGTGTCAAGGTGGGTCGACGGCTTCAACAAGGTGGTAGAGGAGTATAAGGACCTCCACGAGGAGTATGAGAGGGGCATCTCTAGGCTGCTCCAGATAGAGACACAGCTTAGCGAGCTCCAGGCGTTGAGGGCTGTACTCTCCCAGGTCAAGCATATAGATGTCGATGTAAGGGCTGCCATTGACGCTACGCGCCTCAGCTTCACGGCAGGATTCGTTGACGCCGAGGCAGAGGAGAGGCTTGAGGACTATGCTAAGAAGTATAATGTTGTAATAGCATTTGAGAAGATTGACGAGGAGAAGGGGTTAGTGGCCGTCGCCGGGGATTACCCCTCAGTTAGGGCAGTAACCTCACAACTGACTAGGTACAAGTGGAGCCCACTCTCGATCCCAACAAACCTGCCAGGGTCCCCTGCCAAAGCTTTTGAAGCTGTAAGCAGGGAGATACAGAGGCTCATTGGAGAGGCCGATAATATACGGTCTAGGCTAAGTAGGAGTGAGATGATCTCGCAGCTTAAGGAGTATTATACTAAGGTCCTAGCATTCAGGGAGATATTCAAATTCCTAGTGAATACAGTGAGGACCAGGACCACTAGGACATTTAGGGGCTTCGTTGATGTAGCTGACAGGAGCCGGCTGGAGAGAGTCCTCAAGGAGGCTACCGGCGGGGCGTTCATAATGGCCAGCCTAGGCGTTAAGAGGGCCTCTGGCAAGACGCCTACAAAGGTCAGGCTGCCAGGCCCTCTCAGGGTGTTCCACAACATTGTTAGGATGTACGGTGAGCCCGATCCAGACGAGATCGTGCCTACACTATTCCTGGCTATAACGCTACCCCTAACCTTCGCCCTCATGTTCCCGGATGCTGGCCATGGCCTCCTAGTCCTCCTATTCGGACTCCTATACGTGATGCCCAGGAACAGGGATTGGGGCACGGTCATCGCTATACTAGGCGCCTCCAGCATCATATCAGGCCTCCTAGCGGGAGAAGTGTTCGGCCCTCTAGTCTCTAAGGCAATCGGCATACACAAGTTCTGGGAGAGCCTGGGCTTTGAGACCCCGCCCCTGGCCCCACCCACTCTAGCCTCCGAACTCTACCCGCCAGGGCCTGAGAGGGTGGAGCTATCCGTTACCCTGCTCTACAAGTCTATATCGATAGCCCTGTGGATAGGAGGCTTCATGCTGACTCTAGGCGCCCTACTGGGGGTTGTAGACGCCCTCCTTAAGGGTGACAAGATGGGGGCCATCCTGATAAAGGCGCCTAAGCTACTCTTCTTCGCTGCCGTGACTAGCCCGTTCCTAGTCTACTTTAACATAAGTGAGTCGGGGGCCGTGCTTAGGAGTGCCCTGCTGGAGGGCAATCTGGGGAACCCTGTGGCCGCATTCCTGTACTATGGTGCCATAGCCGGCCTGCTCTGGCTTTTCATAGGCAACATCGTAGAGTCAGTCATGCATAAGGAGTCCCCGCTGGCTGGCCTAGGCCACGGCTTCCTTGAGGTATATGAGAGCATCTTGATGGCTGTAGGCAACATACCCAGCTTCCTTAGGATCATGGCTCTGAGCCTAGCGCACGCCAGCCTTATGCTAGGCTTTACCGAACTCTACTATGTAGTTGCCGGTGGCGGTGTCTTGGGCTTGCTGGTTGGCGTGTTGATCTACCTGCTTGGCAACCTGCTAGCGGCTGGCCTCGAGGGTATACTGGCCTACGCGCACAGTATAAGGCTGCACTTCTACGAGTGGTTTAGCAAGTTCTACAGTGGTACCGGCGTCCCCTTCCAGCCTATATCGCTACCTGGTGTCAGGATTGTGGTCGCCTAGATCCATATGAACGCTCCTTTCAGGTAATCCAGATACTCCTCCCCCCTCATTGCATGGTCAGGTGAGGCTCCTCTTAGCGAGCCGAGTATCCTATATCCACTGTTAACCGCTAGGGCGGACCTCGAAACTATCTTTAGGAAGTTCTCCTTCGTAAGGAAGTAGCTACAGCTGCTGAGGTATGCTATCG
>JALUDK010000063.1 GCA_027044005.1 Acidilobaceae archaeon
AGTAAACACCCTATGAAGGGTAACCACCTCTTTTATTAGGACCCCTAAAACAAAGCCCCAGGAACATAGACATTATATCGAATACCATGCCTAACTCATCATAATAAACCCGGGATATCTAGGGAATCCCAGCCCATTAGGAAACTCGGCTAGAATCGGCAACCGACATGGTTTAACCCCCCAGTTTACACCCGTCAATCCAATACGGGACCTTAAACCCGGGCCCTACCCAGGGGGCCCTCTACAGCAAGGCCCAGTACATGATGGACTACGTCAACGCCTACAGGTACAACCACGGGAAGGTCGCGTTCCTAGGTGAGGACGGCAGGGTCTACTGGATAAAGCCCCAGGAGGTTGAGAGCATCGAGGAGGGTAGCATAGACCCGGCGCTGCTCGCCGACCTGGAGATGGGCTACCAGTACAGCGAGGCCGAGCTGAGGAGCATACTAGCACCCGGGGGAAGCCTCCGGGGGAGTCTGGTCCACCCCCTACTGGTTGTAGATAGGCTCATCCAATCCCTACTCGAGGAGCAGGGGAAGCCCCTCAAGAGGAGTGATGTGGAGGTCTACAGGAAGTACTACCTGGTTGACAGGGATATGAGGGCGGTTGAGGAGCTGGAGGCGGAGACCTACAAGAGGCTCCTATCCAAGATCTACTTCCTAAACCTAACAATGGGCACCGCCAGGGCCCCGGCTATGCAGGACCTGGAGATCTACCAGCTAGAGCCCGACAGGGATAAGGCCCCCATACCCCTAGCGGTGAGGCCCAGGGAGGCCAGCGAGTACCACCTGCTACAAGAGCTCGCCGACACCCTCGAAAAAACGGATGCCACGAGCATAAAGCTGGAGCTGGAGAGGCTCGCCTCCAAGATACGGGCCCACATAGAGAGGTACCGCTACATAGCAGAGGCACTGGCAGGGAGCAAGCCGTGGGAGGAGGCCAGGGACATGCTAGAATCCATATACAGGGTCTACGGGGCCTCCACCCACCAGGACGCCCTCGAATCGGTGGGGGAGCTGGTAGAGCTACTGGGGAGGAGCAGGAGCGACAGGCTCGACAACATGCTCATAACCGTGGAGAAGGCCATAAACACTGGGGCCAAGACGGAGGGCCCCCTATTCTTCATAGCCCCCATAAACCAGGACCCCAGGGTCGCCGCCGCCCTGCTATACACTGTAGAGTACATGATAGACACCGGGAGCGGCGAGGCGACGGTCTACAAGCTACCCATACTAGTCAAAGTAGAGCACACGCCCCAGGGCTACACGCCCAGCCAAACACTGCCAGGACTCGCGGCCATAAGAGAGGCTGCCAGCCTACTGAAGCGGGCCAGCCCCCTCGGGAGCTACATGATAGCAGAGCTAGGAAGGCCGGAAGAGGATGAGATCGTGTCAGCCGCCCTAAGGGGGGCCCAGGAGACGGCCAGGGATGCCCTCGAGG
>JALUDK010000064.1 GCA_027044005.1 Acidilobaceae archaeon
AGCACGACCTTGTGAAGTACCTGGCCAGGAGGAGCGTGGGCAGGAAGGTGAGGGACTACATGACCACGCCGGTGGTGACGATAGACGCCGAGTCCACTATCAGGAGTGCCGCGAGGCAGATGGTTAAATACGGCTTCAGGAGGCTACCCGTCGTCTCCGGCGGTGACTCCAGCGTCAAGGGGATGGTGACGGCTAAGGATATAGTAGTGTTCTTCGGAAGCCACGAGGCCCTCTCCAGGACCACCACCGGGAACATAGAGGAGGTCCTAGAGACCCCTGTCTACGAGGTGATGCAGCCCGGCGTGTATACCATAGATGCTGGGGCCGATGTTGGGGAGGCCGCCTCGGCCATGATCGAGTACGGCGTTAGCAGCCTGCTAGTCACCGAGGAGGATAGTATAATAGGGATTATAACGGAGAGGGACGTGCTCGTCTCCCTAGTTGTGGGGTGACCCCGTGTGGCTCCCAGGATCTCGTCATATATGAGTAGCCCCGTGCTCGCTGTTAGGCCTACCGACACGCTGGCGTATGCTAGGAACCTGATGCTGAAGAGGGATGTTGGTAGGCTCGTCGTTGTGGACTCCGATGAGAGGCTGGTCGGGATAATAACGCTGAGTGATATAACCGAGGCCCTCGTATCCAGGTTCCCCACTAGGACTATCGACACTATACTGGTGGAGGAGGTTATGACTAGGGATCCGATAACGATCGAGGCCACTAGGAGCACCAAAACGGCGGCGCAGATAATGGTGAAGAGGAGGATAGGCGGCTTACCCGTTGTAGACTCCGGGGGGAGCCTTCTGGGTATAGTGACGAGGAGTGATGTGGTGAGGGCCTTCGCGGACAAGTACCGGGGCAAGTTTACTGTTGGGGAGCTTATGCGCAGGACCTATGCCAGGGCGGAGAGGGGGCACAGCCTCTACTATGTATCCAGGCTGATCCAGTCGGACCCTGCCGGGAAGGTTATAGTCGTCAACGAGGCGGGTAAGCCTATAGGTGTGATAGCGAAGAGGGACCTTGTCTTCACCAGGATTGATGCTGCCCTGGCGTCTAGCAGGGGGAAGGATAGGTATGTGAAGGTGAAGACTACTAGGAGGTATGCTGATAGGATGGTGTCGGCCAGGGTCTACATAACCCCGATAGCCGAGGATATAATGACGCCTGACCCTATAGTTGCGAGGCCCAGTGACGATGCTGCAACCGCGGCTGGGCTCATGGTTAGGGAGGGTATCGGTGTCCTCCCTGTTGTGGATGACGACGGGTCTATGCTTGGGGTGTTCAGCAAGATAGAGGTGCTCACCGCCTTCGCTTACAGGGCCTAGCCTAGTATCGCGGATGCAAACCTCTCGGGGTCGAACCTCTCAAGGTCCCGGTAGCCCTGGCCTACCCCCACGTATAGTATGGGCCTCCCCGTGGCGGCTGCCACTGATATCGCTG
>JALUDK010000065.1 GCA_027044005.1 Acidilobaceae archaeon
TACTGCAAGCTGTAGGGGGGTGGATGCCAGCGTGTAGAGTATCATCGACGCCGTGTCCCATGCCAGCCCCAGGTTGAGGCTCCTCCTCCTGCCCAGCCTATCCACAACCACCCCAGCAGCTATACTGGCTGGTATAGCCACCATGCTGTAGATCCCCGCTATTATTCCTGCCTCGACGTCTCCTGCCCCAAGCTTCTTCGCATACCCCGCTATCAGCCCTAGTAGGAATGCCGTGTCTATAACCCCTACCAGCCCGGCTAGCGCCAGGTAGAGTTTCCACCTCTCCACTCCAGCACCCTATAAACCCGGGGGGATGGAGGGTGAGGGGTCTAGGATTGCATATACAGGTATAGACTCAGGGCTTGTACACATGTACCCTATTCCCGGTCACAGGATCGGGAGGCAGGTCCTCCAGGCTCTCCAGGGCCTCCAGCGGGCTGGCGCCCCCCGCTATCGCCTCCACGAACCTGGCTATAGCCTCATCCACGGTGGTCCACGAGACCAGGCCCTGGAAGCCGGCGTACCCTGCAGCCCCCTTCGACACAAGGATCTCCCCCAGTACGGGATCCAGCTCCTCGTCCCCCATACTATAGCATGACGCGATGAATATAACGGTCCCGTTGAAGTAGTACGGGGTCGTGTTGAAGTAGCCTGGCCCTAGGGCTAGATACTTGGGCAGCCCAGCCAGCTCCTCCGGGTCCACCGGCGCCAGGGGGCCCTCGGGAGGCACCACTGCGGGGGCCGCCATCCCCTCCAGGATCATCTGCTCCACCCTCCCCCCATACTCCTCCTCAGCCTCCTCAATCAGGAGGCCAGTATACACGTAGGGCCCCCGTGGGGCCAGGCTCCCATTGCTATAGGCTCCATGGGTCCTGATAATCACTATGCTATACGCATCCATCATATCCAGCTCAAGGAGCCCCGCATCACGGCCAAGCCTAACATCAACAATATACCCAGCATCCTCAAGAGACTCGACAACCATGTCAACCAGCGTCTCATTCGGGTAGGCCCTCCACAGCGGGTCATAATACAACGCCCTAGGAGCTATACTAACCTCCAAGCCCCTATCAACAGGCTCACCCCCACCCCGGTAGAACACTAGGAAACCCACCACAACAAGTACCAGCACTGCTATGACCGCCAGCCTACGCAACCTAGCCCCATCCACACCCATAACACCATGCAATCCAGTAAGGCCAGCCGGGAGGGTATAAGAGGCACACCCGGCACCAGGGAAACAAAGCCCAAGCCAGCAGTATCCAAGAATAGTGTAGGGATCGAGGACGCAGCGCGCCGCCCCCACGCCAAGCCGGAGGAGAGACTAGCCCAGCCCCGGGAAGGGGCATTTCCCAGCACCTGGCCAAGAAGGGCATACTACTCCGGGCCCCAGTGGAGGGCCCCCAGCGGGCTACACCATTATACACCGTGC
>JALUDK010000066.1 GCA_027044005.1 Acidilobaceae archaeon
CCTTAATAACAACCGTCAACTCCTCTCCCTCATTAAGGTCTAGCTCCTCTAGAGGCTTTAACACACCCTTCTCATAACGCACACGAACAACCCTAGCCAATCCGCCCACCTAACTCTCTAACTCTCTATAACACAGCTCTAAGCTTTAAAAGCACCACACGGATGTAGTGCTTGCAATTACAACTAGGCCCGTGATGGTTAGGAGGTGTATTGTGGAGCCGCCGGCGGGATTCGAACCCGCGACCACCGGCTTACAAGGCCGGCGCTTTGGGCCCCGCGCAGGGGGTCTGCCCGCTGAGCTACGGCGGCTCCCTGTTCCTACTGTTTCCTGTTTGGCTAGGGTTTAAGGTTGTTACTGTATTGCTGGTAGTGCTGAGAGTATCGCTAGGGCCGCTATTATCGCTGTGAAGCCTGCTATTTGCTTGTTATACCGTCTTGCTAGTGATATCATGAGTGTGCCGGATAGCAGGCCTGTTGCTAGGCTGGCTGCCAGCATTGCTGTGGTTTGTGGTAGTGGGAGTATGTGTGGGTGTGCGGCTAGCTGGTAGAGTCCTGCGGCGGCGGTGGCTACTGTGCCCATTGCTATTGAGGCCCTGACCGCCTCTACTGGGGATAGTCTTAGAGTTAGCAGGACCGCTATGGTAGTGGCGCTCCTGGATAGTCCTGGTAGGGCTGCTAGCCCCTGTGCCACCCCTACTAGTACCAGTTCGGCTGTGGTGAGGCTCGTCGCCTCACGGTGTCCCGTGTTTTTCGCTCCCCAGACTATGACTGCGGTTATGGCTAGGAGTATGCCTATGATCATGTTGATACCGTCCCCAGGGACCCCTGCGAGGAGCCGGTCGACAGCTAAGCCTATCGGTGCTCCAGCCACCAGGGGGACTGCGACAACGCGGAGCCAGGGGCCTAGGCGTGCCGCATCCAATAGCTCCTCCCGTGCCAGGACGGCCCCGGATAGGGCAGTGCCTAGGTGGGAGGCTATGCTTAGCCTGTAAGCCTGCAACGTGTCGAGCCCAAGGATCCCGGAGAGAAGGAGGGCGAGCTGGCCGCTACTACTGATGGGTAGCCACTCGAAGATTCCCTGCAGGGTCCCTAGGAGCAGGGCACCAACGAGGCTTATCTCGCCCCCGGCCATGCCTAAGGCACCTTACTTGCATTGTTCTATGCCTGGAGTATACTGGGGGATTACCAGTGTAGCCCCACGCCTCTCCCCATACCATACGACCACGCCATACTAGATAGTACCGGGTGACAGGCTTGGGACTACTAAAGATTATACTGGGATTCGACAGGGGGGACCTGGAAAGGCTCCGTAGAGAGAACGAGCAGCTGAGGGAGACACTGGAAACCCTGACAAGAGCCATGGCTGAGATAAAGCTGGAACAGGAGAGGCTGCAGGCAGCATATACCAAGCTACAGGGC
>JALUDK010000067.1 GCA_027044005.1 Acidilobaceae archaeon
TTTCCTCCAGGCGCCGCTGCTGCGTCTATTATAACCTCCCCGGGGCGGGGGTCCAGGTGCGCGGTGACGGTCATGGATCCGGGGTCCTGTATGTAGTAGTAGCCCTGGAGGTACTCGTGCGTAGCGCCGACTGGCACTGGCTGGGTGTGTATAGTGTAGCCGTGCCTGGTGAAGGGTATCGGCTCCAGTGTGAAGCCCTTGGATTCCATCCTCTCCTCCAGCAGTCTACAGTCTATGAGGTGGCTGTTGCATCTTATAGTCTCCGGGAGGGGCTCCTCGTTGGCCTCCAGCAGCTCCACGGCCTCGTCTCCCAGTATCATTAGGTACCTCTCAACCATGAAGGGGAGGTATCCGTACTTCTCGGCCAGCCTAGCGGCCTCCCTGCCCGGCTTTATGTCCAGGGCTTGGTCGACCAGGTCCAGTGTAAACCCCCCGGTTTACGTAGCCCTCCTAGGAGAGGGTGCATAGCCCCCAGCTTAATACCCTCACGATATCAACACGGTGCACCCGGGGCCTAGGGTTGGATAGGCTAGACGCTGTAGTGGTCCCGGGCAGGTACCAGCCCCTGCATGAGGGCCACCTGCACGTATTCAAGTACGCCCTCGGCGTGGCTAAGCGGATCTACATAGTGGTTGGCAGCGCCCAGGAATCTTTCACCCTAAAGAACCCGCTGACCGCCGGGGAGAGGATAGTCATGCTGGAGACCGCCCTGGACGAGGTTATGGGTAGGGGGTGGGAGAGGAGGATCAGGGTGTACCCCGTGATGGATATAAACATGAACAAGGTGTGGGTAAGGTACCTGCAACAGCTCCTCCCCCCGTTCCAGGGTGTGGTCTCGGGCAACGAGCTAGTCCTCGCCCTATTCGAGGATGAGGGGATGGAGGCTATAAGGCCCCCGTTGTATAGGAGGGGCGAGTGTAGTGGGACCCTGATAAGGAGGAGGATCCTTGAGGGCGACCCCGAGTGGAGGAGGTGCGTCCCCGAGGTGGTGGCTAATTACCTGGACTCGATAGGGTTCACACACAGGCTGGTGAGGCTGGCAAGGCATGAGTAGGATGATCGAGATAGACGGGTCTATGGGCGAGGGAGGAGGCCAGATACTGAGGACAAGCGTAGCCCTGGCGGCGATACTAGGGGTGCCGCTGAGAATCTACAATATCAGGGCTAAGAGGAGGAACCCTGGACTCAGGCCGCAGCACCTGAACGCTGTGAGGGCTATAGCAGCGCTATCCCAGGGCAGGCTGGAGGGGGATAGGGTAGGAAGCATGGAGATAAGGTTCTGGCCTGGCAGGATACGTGGGGGCAGTATAGAGGTAGACATAGGGACTGCTGGGAGCATCTCCCTGGTGCTCCAGGCCATGCTGCCGGTAATGGCGTATGCAGAGTCTCCTGTGAGGGTTAGGATACGTGGGGGCAC
>JALUDK010000068.1 GCA_027044005.1 Acidilobaceae archaeon
GGCTACTGGTTGGCGGTCGGAGGCTTGGAGGAAACTACGTGGAGCCAGCACTAGTAGAGGTAGAAGACCGGGAGGCGCTACGGGAGATGAAGGCTTACCGGGACGAGGTATTCGCCCCAATAGCCCTGATAACCTGGTTTGAGGACATAGATGAGGCAATAGGGCTTGCCAATGGGAGGCGTTACGGCCTAGACGCTGCTATTTTCGGCAAGAATATAGACAAGATAAGGAAGCTTATCCGCCTCCTAGAGGTCGGGGCCATTTATATTAACGAGTACCCGAGGCACGGCATAGGCTACTATCCCTTCGGCGGGAGGAAGGACTCTGGTATAGGCAGGGAGGGAATAGGCTATAGTATAGAGCAGGTAACAGCGCTCAAGACGATAGTGTACAACTATAAGGGCAAGGGTATCTGGGAGTACATGTAGCCCCCACGCCCATCCCCTTATATGCTTGGAGCCGGGTAGAGGTATTACCTGGCAGGCGGGGTGCTGCTATCCAATGGGGTTTATAGTAAACCTTCTCCAAAGCCACTACAAGAGCTACAACACACCCCTCGTGGTGGCATTCAAGCTAATGATAACGCCGTCGGGCGGGGAGAGGGCTAGCGGGCTACACTACGTTATACTCCTCGACATCTCTGGGAGCATGGCTGGTGAGAAGATAGAGCTGGCAAAGGAAGGCGCAAAGATGCTTGTCGAGCGCATCCCACCAGGCAACTATGTGACACTCATAGTGTTCGGGGTGAAAATGGAGCCCAAGGTCCTGGTCCAGATGGCCAGCGTGGACACTGAGAGGGACAGGATAATAGAGACCATTGAGAACCTCCAGCTAGGCGGGGGCACACCCCTCTACGGGGCACTACACCTAGGCATAGACATTGCCCGGGCTAGCGGCAAGCCGGGCTACATAATACTCCTAAGCGACGGGCAGCCAACCGATATAACCGACATAGACGCCTATAGGAGGATGAGGTTCCCTGACGGCTACAAGGCGCTCCTAGTGGGAATAGGGGCTGATTATAACCACGAGTTGTTCGCGCTACTAGCAGACCTCACAGCCGGCGAATTCTACCACGTGAGCGAGGGGGAGATAGAGAAGCTGCCCGAGATACTGGCAGGCTTTAGCGTAGAAGAGGTGGCGGCAAAGAATGTCGAGATATTCTTCGAGAGCCCGGTGGGCGAGGTGAAGCTGTTAAACTACCCTGTCAACCCTATAAAGCTGCCAAGCATAGAAAAGGAGCCCGTAATGGTTCTCGGCGAGGTAAAGGTGCCGGCCAAATATAGCGGGGAAATAGTGCGTGTCAGGATAAGCTACGAGGACGGCGCTGGCCGTCGCCACACCAACACCTATACCGCCAGAATAGAGCCAGCCAAGACCAAAGAGGAATTCCTCCGCTCTATCAACAGGTC
>JALUDK010000069.1 GCA_027044005.1 Acidilobaceae archaeon
CCCGACGCCGAGGCGTCTAGGGCCTTCCTAGAGATTGCCGATAAGATCATAGATATAGTGGAGAATGGGAAGGCGAAGGTGCCGGGTGGGGATATAGACCTAGAGGGTGGGGGCTAGACTAGCCCCAGCCTTGTAGCTAGCTCGCTGGCGCTATACTCGGGGGCTAGCTTCACATAGGCCTTCTTATACCCCTTGGGCGTTATCAGGGTCCTTACCTCGTCCACCTTGACACCGTAGAGCCTCTCTACCTCCCTCTTTATATCGTTCTTCGTCGCGTCCCTCCTTACCACTAGAGTGAGCACGTTCTGGGTCTCCATCAGTATACTGGCCTTCTCGCTCATGTGAATCCTAATTATAACCCCGCTCATGGCGCTTTCACCCTGAACCTAAGCCCGATCTCCTCTAGCGCCCTCTCGTCTATAACCGTTAGCCTCCCAGGCACCCCGCCGGGGGCCAGCTCGAGCACGCTAACCTGGCTCGGCGTGGCCACTGTGACTCCAGGAAGGCCGGAGACGCTCCTGGCTAGGGGCGAGTAAGGGTCGGATAGTATGAATAGGATACTCACCGGCTTCTTGAGCCTCCTGCCCCTCATCTTGCCCTTGCCAGCCCTCACCCTGGCCCTCCTCCTAGCCCTCTCGACGTCGGCCAGGATCCCTAGCTTGTCGAGCAACTCTCTGGCCTTCTGAGTCTTCTCCACGGCCGAGAGTACGCTGGGCTTTACCACCACCGGGGTCGCCTCTGCCGTGAACACGTGGCCCCTGGCCCTGACCATTTCAGGTATCGCCGTTGCCGCCAGGGCGCTCATTGTTGCTAGCCTCTTCTCCTTCTTGTTAATCTCCTCGTGGATCCTCTTCTCTACCCTGGGCGGGTGGGCCAGCCTGCCTCCCCGGGTCATGTTGACCAGGGCTCCCCTCATGGTACCCTTTACCCTGGGTACCCTTGAGACGCCGTGGTGCGCGCCCACACTCTCTGCACTGGTCCTCTTACCTGCCATGGGGTCCCTTCCCTTGGGCTGTAGCCTGGCCGTAAACTCGCTTAGGAACGCCCTCCTTATCAGGTCCTTCCTCACCGGGACCCGGAAGGCGTCGGGCAGGAGGGCGTCTCCCACCTTATCGCCCTCCTCGTTGTATACGGGTACTATCACCGGCTGGCTTAGGTAGAGTAGCATGCTGCTGTACATCGCCGCCACCCCCGCGTGCTAGTTGCCCTGCTTGCTGGCCAGGCTAATGTAGGTTATCGTTGGTGGCGCTATCTTCTCCATTGAGAGGTACCAGCTTGGCGGCCTTACCGGGTGCCTGAGGACTAGTGGCCTCTTGGGCGTGCCCGGGGCGCTGCCGGCGATGGCTATGTAGGTGCTCTTGACTACGCCGTAGTGGAGGAAGCCGCCGGCGGGGACTATCTTATACGCG
>JALUDK010000070.1 GCA_027044005.1 Acidilobaceae archaeon
GTACGTGGCGTCCGGCAGCGACAGGTGGACTGTTGGCAAATGTCTTCCCCACTAAAGAGAAAGACTACACTGGAGCCTAATAAATCTTAATCCTCTAGTCTTCCCGTTACAATAGGAAGACTGGTAGACGCGTCGAGCATGTAATATAAGCATCAGAGGAGTATTGATGGCTGATGGTGGCGGGAGGGATGCGTGTAGTCTCATTCAAGATAGAAGAAGACCTGCTCGCCATGCTCGAGGAGTACGCTAGGAAGCGGAATATCACTAAGAGCGAGATCATAAGGAGGGCCCTGAAGCAGTACATGGCGAAGCAGGAGGACAAGCCCTTCATAACCAGGAGGATGAAGATATACACCTAGCCCGCCCCCAGCATTATATAGGTAGCCTTACATTACCCATATCAATCCCACACGCACATATAATATAGACGCGGCTACATATACCCCTGTACTACCCCAGCGGGGTGCTCGTGTCTTGGTATTTGATAAGATCGGCAGGGCCCTGGGAAAGGGAGCTGGCAAGATAGCCGGCGGCGAGAGGGTCGTAATAAAGTGGCCCGAGGACCTGGACCCTGAGGCCTATATAGCGTGGAAGTATCCCCGGGACGTGATCGACCTGGGATCGGTGCTCATAGTAAACGAGTCCCAGAGGGCAGTATTCCTGAGGGACGGCAAGATACTGGGAGTCCTAGGCCCAGGGAGGCATATGCTCGACACGCAGAACGTCCCCTTCCTCAAAGGCCTAGTTGAGGGCCTCTACGGCGAGTCCATATTCAAGGCAAACATTGTCTTCATCAACCTACTGCAATACGAGGCTCGCTTCGGCGACAGGGCCTTCATAGACTGGGTCGGAGTCCACCTGCTCTTCAACGGCACATACTACTTCACAATAGACGAGAACAAGGTCGAGCTGTTCTACACCAGGTTCATGGGCGTCCAGAGCGAGGTCACGAAGGACGAGGTGAAGAGGAAGATCAACCCCTTCATAGTATCAACGCTAGTAGACGCCCTAGGCGAGTACGCCTCGGAGCAGGCAAGGGCTGGCAGGACCCTACAGAACGTCTCAGACTTCCTAGCAATGCTAGGAGAGTTCGGAGAGTACGTGAAGGCTAAGGTGGCGCAGAAGGTCAACGAGATGTACGGCCTCAAGCTAAACGACATAATGATTAAGATCGATATAAGCGACGAGGACAAGGCAATACTACAGATGAGCGGGCCCAGGGCATTCGCAGCCATGTACCAGAGGGACTGGCAGGGCAGGGAGCGGATAGCAGAGAGCCTATCAAAAGCCCAGGGAAGCGGCGCCGTGGCGCCGTTCGTAATGATGCCCTGGATGATGTACCCGCCCCAGCCCCCACCCCAGCAACAAGGCCAGCCAATGACACCCCCAGCCAGGCCACAGCAGTAC
>JALUDK010000071.1 GCA_027044005.1 Acidilobaceae archaeon
CTGGAGGAGGCGCCGGGGTTTGAGTACGAGGTTGCATCCCTGCTCCTGGCCTTGGCGGGTGCAGCTTCGTCTAAGCTGGCCCTTTCGAGGCTTGTCGAGGCTGAGGTGTATGATGCCTCTAGGCTCCTTGAGGAGGCTGATGTGGAGGATCTTATCATCGTGGCCCGGGGCCTGGGCTTGAGGGTGGAGCGGGGGAGCCCTGTCTCTATCCCCTGGCTAGTCTCTCGGGGCAGGGTATATTATAGGAGGCTAGACCTGTCCGCACCCTTCACTGACGTCTTGGAGAATGCAGAGGTTGAGAGTGTATCTAGCTTATTCATGCTGGGAGGCAGGGTCTACCTTGATCGGAGGCTACTGATCCTCATGATCACGGGAACGGCCAGGAGGAGGCTGCTGGAGCTCGCTGGCAGGGTCCGCGAGTTGATCCCGGAGGGCCTTGAGGATCTGGAGGAGGAAGCCAAGTCGCTGGCTGAGGGGGCTAGGGAGCCTAGGGGGCTGGTGGAGGAGGCGCTTCCTAGCTGTATTAAAGCGGTGCTTGCGAGGGCCCGGTCAGGCAGGGGGCTTAGTGATGAGGAGGTCTACTTGCTATCAACGTTCATGGCTAGGATAGGGGCTGGGAGTAGGGTTCTAGAGGAGGTTCTGTCTAAGAGTGGCTTGGTGCCTCCGGGGTTGGCGCCGCTGGTGGCTTCCATTCTGTATGAGGAGGCCTCGAGGTTTTCACCCTACAACTGTAGGGCTCTCGAGAAGCTGGGCTTATGCAGGTGCCGTGGTAGTCTACTGGGGGAGTATGCGTCTAACCTGCGCAGGGTCCGGGGCTAGCTGATAGCTCCCTTACTGCATTCTTGAAGCCCGTCCTAGCCTCCTCTATGTAGTCGTATAGTTTCTGGGCTAGGTCCTCCGCTAGGCTGGGCTCCATCATGTCTTTGCCCCCTATTCGTAGGGGGGCTGTTATGTCTACTCCGCTCATCACCTCCACGGTGTAGCCTCTCCTGGGGTCTAGTGATATGATCCCGCTGTGCTTGAAGCCGTGGGGCCTGAATGTGTCTAGCACGTGAGATGCGCAGTCTTGGCTGGGGGTTCTAGCGTGGAGTATGGGGCCTGTAGCCTTTATCCATAGGTCCTTGAAGCCCCTGGAGGCTACCCTTGTGATCCTCCCCCTGTCTGGCCTTGTGTGGGTCTTGTATGCTATCAGTGCTTCAGACCTGCTCCAGGGCCTTGGGCCTGCGATTAGTGTTATCCTTCCTATACAGCTACTCGTTGTGGCTATGAGTGGGATCTTGTTCAGCTCCTCCAGTATCCATGTTATGCCTGGGTCTAGGTAGCCTATTGTCCTGTCCTCCATTATCATGTGTTGCACCATTCTCTTCAGTGTTTCCCAGCTCCTCTTTC
>JALUDK010000072.1 GCA_027044005.1 Acidilobaceae archaeon
GGTTGACGACTCTAAGAGTATGGGGCCCCATATAGGGGAGTCTAGATCCTTCGTGGAGAGCTACCTAGAAGCCCTAGGCCCAAAGGATAGAGTGGCGGTGTACAAGTTCCACAGGGGGGTAGAGGAGGTTTGCAGCCCCGGGCCGCCCCAGGAGTGCATGGGGAACCTCACAATGATAGAAGGAAAATCGAGGTACACGGCGATAGGCACCGCCCTAGGCTATGCAGCCACTGTGGCCAGGGCCACCGGCCTGCCTATTGTGGTCGTACTGGTGAGCGATGGGGCAAACAATATGGGCCCAGACCCCGAGAGCGTGGCTAGGGGCATAGACGAGGGCAACGTGGCGGTTGCACTAGTCAAGGTGGGGGACGACCCGAGGAGTATCCTAGAGGGGCTAGCCCAGGAGACGGGGTGGCCGCTCTACAAGCTAGGCTCCAACCCGCCCCCAGGGGTTCTAGCAGACCTAGCACGGGACCTATACAAGGAGGCAAAGGTGGAGGCCGCATCAGTTGATGGTATGATACCTGTAGAGGATAAAGACTACACGCCCACAACGATACTACTCCTAGCCTCACTAATACTACTGGCGGCATCCAAGGTGGCGGGCCCATGAGGATAATACTAGACCATCCAGAGGCTGCCCTGCTAGCACCATTACTAGTACTACTCTACATAGCGGCAAGGGCCGGGTGGGGGAGAAGGATCTGGGAAGGACTAATCGTGTTAAGGCATCCCCTAGCCCACCGGGTACAACCCAGCCCCCCGAAGAGGGGCAGGCTACTACTAGCGCTGGAGGCCCTAGCACTGGTGGCGATCCTACTCGCACTAGCCGGGCCAGCCCTAGAGTACAAGGTCGTCGTTGAAGAGGAGGCCTCCTCGAGGTCCCAGATAAGGATCCCACCCAGGCCCGGCCTAGTCCTTGCTATCGACGTCTCGGGGAGCATGGAGGGGTGGAAGCTGGAGGCTGTCAAGAGGGCCGCGGTAAACATGGTTGAGGGCCTAGATCCTAGGATAGATGTGGGCCTCATATCCTTCAGCCATAAAGTGGAGACCGGGATCCCGCCCACCGACGACAGGGAAAAGGTTGTATCTGCCATACGGAACCTAACAGCTGGAGGCGGTACCATATTCTACCATCCACTCGCCACAGCACTCGGGTGGCTAAGCGTATACACGAAGCTCGGACTACCAGCGGCTATAGTACTCCTCTCCGACGGTATCCCGGCCGATGCACAGCAAATCCCCGACCTGGTGGAAGAGTTCAAGAGGCAGGGTATACCGGTCCACACTATATACACCGGAGACGACCCCAGCGGGGTAGACCTGATGGAGTATATAGCGGAGGAGACGGGAGGAAGGTCCTACAGGGTAGGCTCCGAGGCCCAGCTACTAGAGGTATTCAAGGAGATCGGAGTCCACGTGAACACGACACTGGTCGCGGAGGCAACGGCTAAGGCGAGCCTGAGGGCAGAGGTCACGGCTAGGGAGCCTCTAGCGCCGTACCTAGCCCTAGCAGGCGCACTGATATCCACGGCAGCTAGCCTCTACCGATACCGAGCCTCCGGGATAGCCTTCTAAGCGGGCCCGGGAGGAGATCCCCCCTCTCCCCCCTATCAAGCCTCATCAGGACAAGGCCTAGTACGGCTAAAGAGGCCAACCTCCACAACGCCATAGGGCTCGCCTCCAGTATAGCCCTGACCGATATAGTAGACGACACGGCCATAGTATTGGCCATAGTCTCCAGGTAGTCCCTTACAAAGACTGCAACCCTACCGGCTGGAGTCTCCAGCTCCAGGGGGTCGGAGGACCGGTTCATGATGAAGCTATGGACGAGGGAGCCTGGAAGCACGACTGACCCGGCATCTATACTGAGCCTATCTGGATCGACGAGGTGGACTATCACGGCAATCACGGGCCTCTCCTGTAGCGTCTCCTCGAGGCTGCATGAGGCTCCAGGCTCCTCCACTATGTACTTATGTGATGCGTAGGACTCGACTAGCTTTATGTAGGCTTGGCCTAGTAGAGGGTCACCGCTGAGAGGAGGCTTTCTCAGCCTAGCTAGTACATCGGGGTTCTTGAGGACCTTCTCCATATCGCTACTCGTTAGAACGTACATCCTGCACTCCTTCATATAGTAGCCCTTGAAGGGGCTGCCATAGGTTGTCCCATAGGTTGCTGGAACCTGTACTTGGGTCGTGACAATGGTCGCTGTGGTTCCCGTAATGTTGGTGTAGGTGATGGTTGCAACGTGGATGGGTGGCACCATAGGGGTGGGCTGGGGCTTACTCCCCTGGGGAGCGGTGAAGTTATAGGTGATCTTGTACTTATACACGTCGGTTCTCACATCGGCTCCAGAACTCCTGTATGCCAGGTCGGCCAGCCACACCACGACTAGGTTATCCTTGTCGGCGGTCACAAAGTAGCTACCATAGCCGGTATAGGCTGCGAGGATGTCGGTAGTAGTTATGGAGGGCTCTATGCCGGCTAGTGCGAAGCCTGCCAGGGTAATGCCTGTGATTAGGGATGTTATCAGGAGTAGGGCCCCGATAACTCTGAGTATCAACTCGCTACACCTCCAGGTTCCTGGCGGCGTGCCTGGCCACCAGTGCTAGCAGTAGTAGGGATGTTGTTAGGGAGTAGATAATGGGTGCTGTGAAGTCTAGCGTCTCTTCCTCGAGCAGGGCGATGGGGTGGAAGACGCCTATCAGGCTCTTCAGGGTGTCCGGGTTTACGTCGGTTCCAGTTATGGAGGAGTAGATTATGGACGTGAGGATGGCTACTAGTGGGCCCATGAGGAGGAGCGTGAGGCCTATGATGGATACTAGGTTCTTCCTCCTGAATATGATTGCAAGGCCTGTTATGATCACCGTGTAGTAGAGTATCTCCCCCGAGACCCCAAGGGCTAGGCCCCACACGACATCCCGGGCCACCAGCCCCGGGCTCACCACGAGGAGGGGGGTGAGCAGGGAGGCGGTGTATGAGGCTATGGTTGGGAGGGCCAGGCTGGCAATCCATGCCAGGGTATACTGCACCCTGGATAGGGGGGTTGCAAGGTAGAGGGCTGCCTCTCCGGAGCCCAGCTCCTGGGCCATGTTACCAGCTAGTTCTATCACGACAGCCAGGTAGACAAGCATGACTAGTATGCCGACCCACACAACAAGGTCCACGCCGGTGGGTAGCAGCGCCAGCAGTATAGAGGTGCTGTAGATCAGGCCTACAACTATTGTACTGGCCACAACAGCCTTACTATACCTGGAGAGTATGTAGTCCACATGCCCGGCCAGCGGCCCGCCAAGCCTGGGCTTACCCGGAAACCGCGGCCTCATAGATCTCACCCAGCAACCCAGTCTCTACACGGTACTCCTCCACCAAGCCCTCCCCAGCCAGCTCCTCCAGCCTAGCCTCGAAGGCCCTATAGTGGGTGGAGGAGACGTAGACCGTAATAGAGTCCTCCCCCAGCATCACGCCATCGACATAGTGGAGGACTATAAGGTCCCTGGCGAGTAGCCTAGGGTTGGGCGTCGAGACCCTGTAGAGCATCCTAGCCCTGTACCTCCTAGCCAGCTCCTCCACAGGGCCATGATCAAGGACCTCACCCTGACTTATTATGACGAGGTAGTCGACAACCTCTTGGAGCTCGGGGAGTATGTGGCTCGATATAACCACTGTGGCGTCTAGCATGCTGCTCACATCCCTAACCAGCCTCAATATCTCAACCCGGGCCCTCGGATCTAGGTTAGCCGTCGGCTCGTCGAGGAGCAGGAGCTCAGGCTCACCCAGGAGGGCCAGTGCAAGGCCAAGCCTCTGTAGGTAGCCCCGGGAGAGGGATGAGATAGGGTACCCCATCAGCCTATCGATCCCCACCAGCTTGGCAACCCTCCCAGCCTCACCCAAGCTGGCCCCCTTCAGCCTTGCTATATGGTGGAGCAGCGTGCTAACCCTAGCATCCCTAGGGTAGATCGGGGACTCTGGGAGGTACCCTATACTAGCCCTAACCCCGGGCTTGCTCCAGGGGTCCTCCCCCAGGACCAGGACTGCCCCCCTGCTGGGCTTGAGGAGGCCCAGGGCCAGCTTGAGGCTCGTCGTCTTCCCACTGCCGTTGGGGCCCAGTAGCCCGGAGACTGCGCCTCGTGGTATAGTGAATGATGCGCCTCTAAGCGCCATCTTATTGTTATAGGCCTTGTAGACATCCTCGAAGTACACCACGTCATGCATCCCAGTCATCCCCCGGGGGGCTAGGAGACGCTCTCCATGACACTCCGTAGCCCCTCCCTTATAAGCTCGACCCTAGCCGTGTAGAGGCCATACCTCTCCTCATACTCCACCAGCACCTCCGGATCCGGCACCACCCTATGATTGAGCACCGGGAAGACCATATCACGCAGGCTCTCCCTGCTCACAACATTCTCCCCCCTCAGGTACGCCAGGGCCCTAGCGGCTCTTACCAGGGCTATGCCAGCCCTGGGACTGGCGCCCAGCTGGAAGAACCTCCTAGCGGGCTCATACATCTCCGGCCTGGTGGCCCTAACTATCCTAGTAGCCTCCTCCAGCACTCCATCAGGAACCTCCACCTCGAGGGCCTCCTCCTGGGCCCGGGCCAGCCACCCGGGGTCCACCACGGGCTCCAGGGACTCCACAGGCTCGGCCAGACCGCCTAGGTGTAGCCTTAGTATGCTCTTCTCCTCCTCTAGGCTTGCGGGATAGCCTACTAGTATCCTAACGGTGAACCTATCAAGCTGGGCCTCGGGGAGGGGATAGGTGCCCTCCTGCTCCACGGGATTCTGGGTAGCAACAACTAGGAACCACTTGCCCTGGGCCCTGTCCTCAAGCCTATAGGTCCACTCCCCTATCGTTACCTGCCTCTCCTGCATCGCCTCTAACAGGGCACTCTGGGTCCTAGGGGTTGCCCTATTGATCTCGTCCGCGAGGACCAGGTAGGCGAAGACCGGGCCCGGGTGGGGGGTGAAGGTCCTCCTCTCCGGGTCGAAGACCAGGCTACCGGTCACATCCCCGGGGAGGAGGTCGGGGGTGAACTGGATCCTGGAGAACCCCCTGAACCTGGTTCCCCCAACCTCGTAGTCCCACCCGGTGGTTAGGCTCATGAGCCTTGCTAGTGCCCTAACCACGGTGGTCTTGGCTATACCTGGGACCCCCTCTAGAAGGACGTGGCCGTTGGCGATCAACGTGGCTAGTAGGATCTCCTTCTCCCACCGCATACCCACTACAACCCTATCCAGGCCTTTCTGGAGGTCCCCTATACTATCCCAGGCCTTCAACCCCTCCAGGTCCTCCCATAGGCTCTCAGCTATACGCGGTAGGGTCTTGGTATATAAGCTACTGGAGTGCGGCTAGGCATACCTGCATATATATTTATTAGTTCGGTTTGATCCGTGGTGTAGCCCCTGCCTTTATTACCCGTCCATGGGATACCATATACACTGAGTAGAGAGGGGCATGGTAGATGCGTATGCCTAGAAGGACCACGCTAGTCCTGGATGACGACGTGTATGAGGCCCTAGTGCGGGAGAGCGTTAGGAAGTATGGGACCGTCAAGGCC
>JALUDK010000073.1 GCA_027044005.1 Acidilobaceae archaeon
CCCCACAGGAGCCCCCCACCCTAACCCAGCTCCTCAGAATGCTCTCAGACCCTGAGGTTAGGCGTGGCCTCTACATGGCACTAACACTAATGAAGAGGCTAGGAGCCTGCACAGGCAAGGGCTAGGAGATAAACCCCCTCACCGCTAAAACCAGTCAAGGTGCCCCTACTTGGACGAGGCAAGGCTAGCCAAGGCCCTCGAGGGGCTGGCCCGCACAACACTCCTCAAAGCATGGATAGACTTCTACGCCGGGGCATACGACTGGGCCCTCGAGAAAGCCTACAGGGCAGCCGCCACGGTACTAGCACCCCACGCCCAGGAGCCCAGCCTACCCATGCAAGCCCTCAGGCAGGGTTGCAGCGAGGACCTAGCCCGCGAGTTACAGGTCCTGGACTATAGGAGGAGGCTCGCCCAGAGCCCCCTCCTAAGGCTACTACACGGGGAGGAGGAGGTCAGCCCCGGTAAGGGAGAGGTGCTGGACTCAATAGAAGTGGTGGTAAAGCTACTCGACTCAATAGCCTCATGCACCCCTGCCGGGGATCCGGCGGGGCAGGTCCTGGACCAGCTCCTCGACTACGGGGTTGCCCGGGGCGCCACGGTGCTCCTGCAAGGCGATACAGCCTACATAATAAGGGACCAATACACGGGTACCCAGGTCAAGTCCAGGATAATGGACCCGAGCCTCCCGCTAGGCCCTAGCCTAGTACTGCTGGCACCCGACGAGGCAGTGGCCCTACTCCACCTACCACAGGGCAGGAGCCTCCTCGCTGGCGTGGAGGTCCTAACCGATAGGGCCGGCGTAGCCCATATACTACTCTAGTCTATAAAGCCCCAGGCCAAGCGACTCCACAGCCGCCCTAAGCCTATACCCCAACCCACCACGGGCCACTGCATAATGGTTTCCAGTACCCCTCTCCACCAGATCCAAGCCGGGAGCCTTGACCATGAGCTGGGTCTCGCACTGCATCTCCAGCCCAGGCTCCGGGTCGAGGACCGGCGCCTCCAGTACTATGGCACCCCCGCCAGCAGGGTCTAGGCGCAGTAGTGTGACCTCGTCCAGGCCAAGGACTGCCTCCACAGTGACGCTCCCACCCGTTATAAAGTGCCTCCTAAGCCGGAACCTCCTAGCCATACTAAGAGGAGCACTACAATGGGCCAGGAGGAGCCTGTCCCTCCACGCCCCAGCTATATTAGCCTGCCAAGCCGGGGCCCCCTGAGCCTCGCTGGCCAGGAGGAGGCCCAGGGTTGCAGCAACATCACCCTCACACCCAACGGTAACACCACCAGCATGCTGTAGCGCGTGGGCAAGACAGGCGTTGGCACCGGTAAGGTGGAGGAACCTTATGCACGCTGGTGACACAGCCCTTGCACCACGGCTACGGGC
>JALUDK010000074.1 GCA_027044005.1 Acidilobaceae archaeon
GGCAGCGGAGAAGATACTAGAAATGCTACAAGCCTGGCACCCATGCGACTACAACGAATGCATAAGCCCCAGGCAGGCCCGAAGACTCAAGCTCTACCAACAGGGAAGCCTAGACCTAGAACAGGCAATAGACCCCATCGTAAAGGCACTCAGGAGGCACTACATGGAGAACAAGCCAAGAGGCGGGCTAGGGGACCTTCTAGCCATAGCCAGGGTGATCCAGGGAAAACCATGGGACGAGGCGGCGGGGATAGCGGGGCTAGGCATCGAGGAAGCAGCTAGGATACTAGACGAGGCGTTGAGGTCGATACTACCTCCTACACCACGAGACAACGGCCCTAGCAATGATACCGGGAATATCCAGGCCACTGGCCCTAGCTAGACCCCTAAACTCTGGCACACCGTTAACCTCGTTAACAACCATGCCGCCACTACCAGGAAGTATATCCACACTCACCACGCCACCCCCAACAGCATCCCCAGCCCTGGCAGCGAGCTCGGCAGCCTCCCCGCTTCTAAAGGGTTCAACGCCAGCTCCACGGGCAACATTAGACCTCCACTCGCCCCGAGACGCCCTCCTCACCATACACGCAGGCACCTCTCCAAAGACGTAGAGGCACCTAACATCAACCCCCACGGGCTCCACAACCTCTTGGACAATATGCACCTGGAGCTGCGGACTAGGGATCATATCCCTATGCTCCACTATATCCCTATGCGCGCCCGGGTCCCGGACCAGCGACACCAGGCGCCCCCAGCTACCTATCGGAGGCTTATCAACCAGGGGATACCCCATAGCCTCCCCCGCAGCCAGCGCAGCCTCGCCGGTCAGAGCGATCATGCTCCTAGGGACCGGTATACCCCTCCCTGCTAGGAGTAGGAGGGTCTCCACCTTGTCCCCGGCGGCCCTTATAACCTCGGGCCTATTAACAGTGGTGGAGCCCGTGGAGGAGTAGTAGAGAGACGTATAGTACGCCCTATACATGGAGACGGGCCTGACAAGCACGCACCCAGGGCTACCCGAGAGGGGCTGGCGGGCCACGTTTAGCATTGAAACCCGGGCCCCAGCCTCCCTGAGGCCCCGGGCCAGCTCCTTCTCCTCCCACCTAGGATGATCGTAGGCTAGGAGTACCTCCAAGCCTCCTCAACCCTCCCACTGTACTCGTCCAGCGTCGAGACACTCATAGAAGAGATGTCAACCCTCGAGAGCGCCTCGGCAAGCATACGGGCAAGCCTATGGTTCAACACCAGGCTCGCCCCAAGATCGGCGGCCGCCCTCCTAACACTATAATCAGCCTCAGGCGCATAGCCGGTGGTTGCAACCAGGCCTATCACACCCCTCCTTATAAGCTCCACCGCCTCCCCCCTACCCAGCGTGGCGC
>JALUDK010000075.1 GCA_027044005.1 Acidilobaceae archaeon
CCCTCACTGGCAGGATGACAATATCCTAACCTTCTCCCCTCCTAAGCCTCACAAACCCCCAGTACTCCCCCGCCTCCACAAGCCATGAAGCCAGGAGCCTGGCAATAAGCCTCCTAGCATCCTCGGGGCTCGCCTCCACGCCATACCTCCTATAAGCCTCAGCAGCCACCACAGGGTCTACCCTGTCCTCCATGTATGACGTTAGGGCTTCCAGCAGGGCATCCAGCCCCAGCCCCTCCCCAGCCTCCCGCTGGAGAACCTTGTAATCCTCCTCTCTAAGGGTGGCCGCCTCTATAAGGTCCTCTCGCCCCCTCTCTCTGGCAACCTCCCAGTAGAGGAAGAGGGGCTCATAGTCCCCCGCGACCTTGCCGCTGGCGAATGGCGGGCGCCTAGGCATTTAAGTAGCACCCTATGAAACTATACAAGGGACAGTATAATAATGCTAGCCGGGGGACCAAGGGATTGGACGTATTCGTGCTAGACACAACAGCAGTGACAGAGGCAAGGCTAAGGAAGAGCCTAGGGGCTAAGACGCTGGAGGAGGTGGTGAGGAAGATAGTCCCCCTCCTCAGGGACGCCAGGCTGAGGGCGGGGGCCCGCTTCTACATGACCCCCTCCACCTGGAACGAGCTCAGGCGGAGCCTGCTGGGAAACAATGTGCCCCTAGACCTGGTCCAGGACCTATCAGCATGGATAACCGTGAAGGCCCCCGACAAGCTATCCCTGAAGATACCAGCCGCCATATTCTCCGAGTACGTGGCGGACGTGAGGAGGAGGCTATACAAGGGGCTCAGGGTGGCTGAGTACGCCGCCAGGAAGGCGGCCAAGGAGTGTGCAGACGGGAGGGACTGCCTGGGCGAGATAATAAAGGACGTGAGGGACAGGTACAGGGAGGCCACCAGGAAGGGCCTAGTAGACAGCATAGAGGACCTAGACACAATACTCCTAGCCCTAGAACTGAAGGCGATAGTAGTATCAAGCGATGAGGGGATAATCAAGCTAGCACACCAACTAGGAATAATACACGTAGACCCAGAAGACTTCCTAGAATCCCTAGCCAGGCTCGTCAAGGCCTTCGAGGCACAGAAATAAATTAAACCCGCCCCAACGACAACAATACTCAACCCGGGGAAGCAGAGCCGCCGTAGCTCAGCGGTAGAGCGCCGGCCTCGTACGGTCCATACCCCGGGAAAGCCGGTGGTCGCGGGTTCGAATCCCGCCGGCGGCTCCATACGATCTCTCCTAGCCCTACCTGTGGATCCGTCATAAATGATCGGTTCCCAGATCAAATATTGGTGGAAAGCATGGTACACAGTCCAGATACTAAACTGGTCCTGGATACTAATGCCTGGCTATTCTACTGTGGCCTAGGACCTACCAA
>JALUDK010000076.1 GCA_027044005.1 Acidilobaceae archaeon
AGAGAGTGAGCGAGGTATCGGAGAGCCACGGGTACAAGAGGATTATCGCGGACCTCACCGGCGGCCCCAGGATAACAGTTGTCTCTACAATGACTGCACTACTACTATTACCCCCCGGCCTGAGCGTGGAGGTAAGGGTCCAGGATGAGACCGGCGGGGAGGGCGACCTAAGGCTGAGCATAGAGACGCTGAGGGTAGCGCTTAGGGGCCTTGGAGAGAAGGGCAAGGTCCTAGCATACATTGTATCCAACCCCGGCTCGGCGCCAGGGAGTATAGCAGAGGAGCTGGGGTTGTCCCCTAAGACCGTGGCAAACTACATCACAAGCCTCAAGAAGATGGGGCTCGTGATTCAGAAGGGTAGGGGACGGGGTGTCTACCCCACGGAGTGGGGAATAATGCTCTCTAGGCTTGGAAGGGTGTAGAGGCATGGCCAGGATCCTCGTAGCGACCCTAGGGTTCTCCATGGACTTCATACTCAAGAGGGTATATGACAGGGAGATGCCGGACGTGGACGAGGTTGTGATTCTAGCCCTGTGGACAGACGAGGGTAGCTGGGGTAGGATCATGGATGCATACAACCTACTGCGCATGACCCTGGACAAGACTGGCATGAAGTCGAGCCTCCACAAGATACCCTATAGTAGCAGGATGATAGGCAACCTAAGGGAGAAGCTGCGGGAAATTGCATTGAAGAACCCTGAAGCCGGTATAGAGCTCTTCCTTACCGGGGGCCCCAGAATACTTGTAGTTGCAACGCTCCTAGCCGCTGTAAGCCTGAGGGAGGATATAGTAGAGCGGGTGACGGTAACTGTTTATGGAGAGAACTTCCCGGGTACACTGAACATTAGACTATCCCAAATATTAGTCCTGAACAGGCTGGACAAGAGGTCCGAGCAGATCCTCCACGCAATCGCTAAGGGGATCACCGATAGCGGTAGGCTCATGGAGGAAGTTAGAATGCCCAAGAGCAGCTTCTACCTCAAGCTTAGCGAACTCGAGGAGCTCGGCCTCATCAAGAGGATGGGCAGAGGTAAGGTGGGCCTCCAGGAGGGCGTGGACAACATAATATAAAGTCCAATATACATGAACTAACATTATAGCCAAATAACCCACTGAAACAGGTAATATCACCCTCAGTCATACACAAACAATAGACTTATTAACCTCCGGCGACATATATAGGAACCAGATACGAGGAGGTGGAAACAAGCTTGAGTTCAAGCCCGAATCTGGCCGAGACCGCCCCTAGGAGGGGCGACAAGCTGGATCCCATTATAGATATCCTGGCATACTTCACGGCAGCCAGGAGGTACGGCTACGTAGACGCGCTAGCAGGCGCGCTTAACCCTGAGGTCGCGAAGGCTGTGATAGCAGATGCACTGAGGGACTTCGAAGTATCCTGCGGCGGGGGTAGGAGTAAGGAGGAGTGTGTCAAGTGCCCTAGCATAGACCCTGATAGCCTAAGGAACGCCATAGAAATGCTGGACAAAAAGCTCGACAAGGTTGGAGAGGATTTCTTCAAGACGATAAGGAGCATGACCCTCAAGGTGCTGGGCAGGGCTCCTGGCCTAAGGATCAGGCCTTGCAAGAAAGATGAGGGCTCCGGGTCCTAAGAGGTGATGACAGTGACGGGTTTCAGGAGTATGGGCGGGTTCCTATCCCTCACGCTTAGGGTGCTGGTGAACCTCGAGAGCCTGAACATGGCTGAGAGTGTTGGGAACGTCACCAGGCATAGGAAGGCGCCCGTAGTGGTCAAGGCTAAGGACGGCGGCTACAGGATGGTGTATGTCCCTGTGATAAGCGGGATGACCCTAGCACACCACTACCAGAGGCACCTGGCCATGGCAGCGGCATCCATGGGCCTGCCTGTCACAAGGATGAGCCTGCTAGGCTACTTCATGAAGTTCGCCGATGACAAGATAATACAGAATCACTACCCGGAGGTTAAAGACAAGGTAAAGAAGGATAAACCCTGTGAGAGCGAGGAGGCTATAGTGAGGGCCTGCA
Source organism: Acidilobaceae archaeon (assembly GCA_027044005.1). Lineage (GTDB taxonomy): Archaea > Thermoproteota > Thermoprotei_A > Sulfolobales > Acidilobaceae > S012-22. The sequence goes on from JALUDK010000076.1 coordinate 2,008, forward strand.
CGGTAGCTGATGTGGGCGGCTTCCTCTACACTGATGGCGGGGTGAAGAGGACTAGCAGATTTAGCTTCACCTACCTAGCCCCAGCGCTAGAGGCACTGGAGAAGGGAGCCGCGAGTGCACTCCCACAGCTACACACCAGGTACACGCCTGGAGCCAGGAAGGAGGAGCAGGCCCTGTACTATGTGGATACCGGAAGCGCGCTGTATACTCTAACCTACACGCTGGAGGCCAGTAAGATAGCAAGGCTAGAGACATGCCCAGCCCTCGGGGAAAACAAGGAGGACCTTGGACCCAAGGAGAGGGTGAAAAGGTTCGAGGCCTCCTACAAGGCCCTGGCTGCGATGCTTGGAAACATGGCCTTCGGGGCGAAGAGGAGCAGGAGCCAGCCACACTGGGTCGTGGATAGTGTGATAGTAGTCGCTGGCGTAGGGCTTACACCATTCATACCAACCCCAGGCCACTACAGCGACTATATGCAGGACACCATAAACAGGCTAAAAGTGCAGGCAAGTGTGGGTGTGCTACAAGACTACACGATAGAGTACTACATCAGAGGAGGATCCACAACAGCCAAGCCGGGAAGCGGCAACGAGGCCGGGAACCTGGAGGAGGCGATAACAAGGGCATCAGAATGGCTAAAGGAGAGGCTAGGGGAGGCCTAGCAGGGATGCGCCCCATCCTACTATACTCCAAGATAAGGCTACACTGGGGCTTCATAACACGGGTGCCAGGAGCCAGCGCCGCCCAGCCAGCCTACCCCCTACCCCCTCCAACAACCGTGGTCGGGGCCTACGCAAACCCCCTGGCAAGGCTAGTAGGGGAGCCTGACTCGCTCTACACCGGGCTAGCAGGACACCCCCCTAGAGGCAGGAGGAGGCCCAGGCTAATGCCCAGGATCCTCAAGTGTAGCCTTGAAGCTACACTAGGTGCAGGGGCTGGGCTATCCGGCCTAGTAGGGGTTGCCAGTATAGAGGAGCCTTCGAGGATACTGGCAGGCCCCTACAAGGGTGGGGGCTCCTATGAGAAGGCGGTGAGGAACCCACCGTATATTGGGATACAGGAGGTTATGCCTGTACAAGCTATGGGCCACGCAATAGCCCCCGGGGCCATGATTGAGATGGCCTGGCTACTGGATGCTGACAGGCTCTCGGCCTGCCTGGGTGTCGGCGAGGAGAAGCTTGTGGACCTCCTCGAGCTGGTGGCTTGGTCTGTGTATAGGGTGGGCAGCCGTGAGGGGTTGGCTAGCGTGGTAGATGCTAGGGTGTATGGCGAGCCCAGGATCGGGGAGGGCGTATTCAATTCCATACTGTACCAGAGGGCAGACTGCGCCACGCCGGAGATGGGTAGCACCATCGAAGTCACGCTGAACGACATACACTACGTGGAGGCACTCTACCATGTCCCAGCCCGGGGTAGTGTGGGGGCGCTAGCCCCAGGAGACCCTGTAACATTCACGACGCAGCCATCATGCAAGTACGCCACGGTAGATGGCGTGGGCCTAGCCTTCAGGGGGTGACCAGGATGGAGGCCAGGATAGGGCTCCTACCCCCAGCATACATGGGGAGGAGGATGCAATACGCACTACTATCCCTATCACCCATAGCCAAGGACCCCGACAGGCTATCATACACGCTACTAAGCGGAGAGGCCAGGCTAAGCACCACAGAACTCAAAGCACTAGCAATGCAGGCGCTAGGATTCATAACAGCATCCCTGAGGGCTAACCAGAGGAACTGCCGGGGCCCCACACTTGCTGGCGTGGACTGTTGCAGCATAAGCGGCGGTCCAACCCTATACACCTCAGGCTCGAATGACAAGAAGATCCTAGAGAATGCCGGGCTGGCCGAGTGCCATATAGTCAAGGAGGCTAGGGGGAGGGGGAAACCCGGCCTAACCGTGGGGTGGACTCATGCAGCAGTAAGCTACGCCCTCAAAGTGCTAGAGGATAGGGTAGACGGCGGGGAGCGTAGGTACGACCTGCCTATGCTGGCCAAGTCATCGCTATTCAGCAGGAGCAGGGGATACACTGGCGTATGGGAGACGAGGAATTATAAGGTATCGTTGCACGAGCTAGGCACAACCCTACTAGGCGGCGCCATAGCGTATCTGGGGAGGCAACGGGTCTCCGAGGGCGGCGATAGAGGGGGTAGTATCGAGTTCTACCTCCTACCCGACAGGCCCTCCGGGGAGTACAGGGCCCTTGCATCGCTAGCCTCAATGGGCAGCCTGGGGGGCAACCTGGCAGCTAGGGCCGCGAGGCTAGCCAGGACCGGCGTTAGCCTGGAGGCCGCTATATCCCTGGCATTCGCAGTCATGGTGGACATGTATAGGAGCAAGCTGTCCGGCCTGAACCCTGCCCTGGTAGCGGGGTCTGCCAGGGTCTACATGGTAGGCACGGGGCAGAGGCCTATGATAAGGGGAGGAATACCCATCTCCCCCGCGTTCTACCAGGCATACACGAGCCCTACAATCAGGAGGCTGTACAACATAGCAACCAATGCAGGGGGCAGCCTCAAGGATGCAGCTGTAAACTGCATCAATAAACTATTCCTACAGGCACAGTCGGGGCCCCACGGCGACTATATACTAGACTGTGCGAGGACCCTAGAGGGAGCCCTCTCATCACTGAAGGAGAAGGAGGCCACGAGTGATCTGACTGAGGAGGCCAGGAGGCTATTGGAGAGCCTGCACCACGAGTATTTTAGGATAGTCGCGGGTGAACGTGTTGCATAGGCCAAGACCCTTAATGGAGGCGGCGTGGAGGGGGGTTGAGGCAGGCCATATACCCATAATCGTAGCCCCTACAGGCTACGGGAAGACGAGGGCAAGCCCCTGGCTCTATGAAGAGGCCCGTAAGCGCGGGCTGGCTTCCGGCCTAATCCATGTCGCCCCCCTCAGGAGCCTAGTCACAAAGATATACCGTGATATCTTCAAGCCCGCGAGCCCAAGGGCGGGGTACCAGGCTCACATAGACCTAGGCGGGGATAGGAGTAGCTACTTCCTTAGGGATCTGGTAGTTACCACTGTGGACAGCTTCCTGTGGAACCTGTATAGGCTCCCCGTAACCGAGCTCATGGCCATGGAGAAGAGGGTTACTATGGGGCACTACTACCCCGTGTATACGAGCATATACACGAGCCTCACGGTGCTCGACGAGGCCCACGTGTATCTAGGGGGCGGGGGCCCGGATCCTGGTAGGGCAGCTTTCGTAGCATCACTTATGCATCTAGCCAACCTGGATGCTCCCCTGGTGGTGGAGACTGCTACGATGCATCCAAGCATCCTGGGCTGGATTAGCCTCATGCTAGAGCTTCACGGCAGGAAGGCTAGTATAGCAACTCTCGATTGCTACGCGAGCCGCCTCCAGGATTTACTTGGCCCGGGAGTCCGTGTTGATGGAGTTGGAGACGGGGAGTGGGTTAGAGGCTACCGGCTAAAGTGGAGGACCTCGATAGTAGACGGCTGGGATAGCGTCCTAGACGATATAATTAGCGACT
>JALUDK010000077.1 GCA_027044005.1 Acidilobaceae archaeon
CCCTAGCATGAGACATGATAACCAGGAGATGGTTAAGCGCGTCCCTACCCATAGCCACAGAATACTGGGCACCCCACATTATAGCCTGGATCCCGGGAACCTGGTAGCCAACAGTAGATATCCACCCCACGCCATCACCAAACGCCAGTACAGACGACACGCTAGCCCACAGGCCATACATCCTATAGACTAGGGCTTCCGCCACCCTAGGAGCATACAGGGTAGGAGGCCAGGACGGGGATAGCCTATCCCAGCCTGCAAGACTCGCGGCAAAGCGAGCAGCATCCATATACTCACCTACCTTATACCCCATCATGGGAGCCTGCTGTGCCAAGGCCCAGGCGAAGGGGCCAGAGGCATGGACAAACTTGTCTCCTCCAACAGTAATTCTAGTGCCCTCGCCCTCAATCCTAGCAGCTATATCGAGGCTGGGAGTAAGCCACCCCGAGCCGCCCCACGTGGATGGTACTGGTATGGAGGCTGCCGGGAGGCCTCGATGGGAATCCAGGACGTCTAGCCTCCTCCAGGGGGCCCTCTCGGCGGGCTCTATTGATGAGGCCATATCCTCCAGTAGCCTGGGGTCCTCGCTCCCCTCCACTAACGTGTAGTACCTTGCAATGTAACCGTCCCTAACACGATCCACCGTGATCCTGGATATTAGCCGGGAGCCGCCGAGGTTGTAGACTACCGTATATCCTCCCCCGCCCCCCTCGATCCTGGGACTCGTGGAGCCGCCGAAGAAGGCGAGGGACCTCGAGACCCGTGTTACAGTCTGCCTCACCAGGGCTTCAGGGTTACCCCTGAACCTCGCAGCCCCATACCCGGTGAGGAGAGAGCCGGACTTGACCGCCATAGTGTAGATCCAGTCACTACCCAGTCCATAGCCCTCGAGGAGCGGTATCTCCAGCCCAGCTATGTAATCCCAGACCCTGATAGTACCCGTCAATATAGGGCACACTCCATAGCATGGTTATAGAGTGGCGTGGATACTTATGCTAGAGGTTTTATGCAGCCAGTCAAACCGTGGAGGGCACGCCCCTCTCTCCAGGGAAGGACTGGATAGACTAGGGTCCTCCGCTGGTGCCCGAATAAGACGGCCTCGGTCTATGGCTAGAAGCCCCTACCAGGTCGCCCGCCATGTTCCTAGTCTCCTCTGTACCTAGCTGGAGGGGCCTAACCCTGTAGGGATACAGCCCTTATAGTGACACCACGTATAGCCCTCGTGGACGAGGGCCATAGCAGGTCACGGCCGCCAGGTCGAGTATATAGTAGCTCCTAGATGGTCAGTGCGGGGAAGAGTATGGCTGCAAACGCTGTTGCCGGCTCCTATTAGACTCTCCAACCTCCAGGCTCTTCACCCC